>CADBMC010000053.1 GCA_902795635.1 uncultured Coriobacteriaceae bacterium
CGCTAATCTCGTACTCGGTGTGCCCCGGCACGAAGGCGACGAACCACTCGACCTCCTCTTCCGCCCACTCCTTGCGCGGCTTGCGCAGGCCGAGTCCGCTGGCCCGCGTCGCAAGCGCGGCCATGGTCGGCCTCCACCCGAACTCGGCGGCGAAGGCGTCGAGCAGGGGCGCGTTGGGCGTGCCCGCGTACCGCGCTCGCAGCCAGTCGTCCATCTCCGGCGTCCACTTCCTATTCATCAGGAGCCTCCAGCAGCATGTTCCGGACGCTCACCTGCTCGGCTGCCCCCATGGACAGCTTCGCGGCCTCGAGCGCCGTGCGCCCGTTCGCGATGATGTTGCCGGCAAGGCTGCTCACGGCCTTCGCCCTCTCGCACTCTCTCTCGAGCTCCTCAGGCGTGCCGCATGCCTCGATCCTCTCGAGCTCCCTGAAAAGCGCGTCGTTCAACGTCATGAGCGTGCTCATGCATCCTCCCTTCCGCTAGGCCCCGATCGCCCAGCACACGAACCTCCAAAGCCCCGCCACGACGGCCACGAGCGCCAGCACGCACGCCAGCAGCCCGCCTCCCACCATCAGCGACGCGAAGGCGATGCCCACGGTGCGCACGACGGGGCTGTCCTGCCTCTTCTTGGGCACCTCGATGACGCGGCCATCCCTATGCTTGTTCATCGTCCACCGCCTTGCACAGCCAGTCAGCCAGCGTCGAGGTGTGAGCCAGCCCGTACTCGCACTCCGCGTCGAGACGGTCGGTGAACTCGCTGCTGTATGGCTCGTCGTCCATGCTTGCCTCCCATCTGTCCACCAGGCAGCTCACGGTGTGCGCCGCCTTCGCTGGCGAGCCGAAGTACCGCTCCCAGTTGGTCTGGGCGTAGAAGTACGTCTCGTATGCGCTCATTGCTCCACCGCCTCAGTTTTCGTTCCGCATGTCACAATCGGCCTGCCGTAGTTGGGTGTGATTTGTGGATACGTGATATTCGGAACTGTGATTGTCGATGTCCTGTACTCGCTCATGGCATCGAGGATGACCTCTCGTAGTGCATCGGATGCATCGCTGTCAGCCTCTCGCATCCTTATGCGGGTGTATGCGTCAAGGATGTGCTCTGCTTGCTGCCTGTTCATTTCTCCACCGCCTTCTCGCCCCATGCGCAGAAGCCGTCAGGGTTTGCATCTCCATTAGGGCCGCAGCATCCGCCTGTGAACCGCCTCCCTGTAGCCCACTTCTTGCAATCCCTGCACCGCACGATTTGCTCGCCTGTGCTCTCTACTGTGTACACGCCATCGCTGACGCGCTCGCGCGTGTAGATGTACTCGCCCTGTGCGCTCATTGCTCCACCGCCTCCCACCTGCATCCTCGCCTGCCGTATACATCCTTGCACCGTGGTGGTGCACCTGCGAACTCGCGCACAATTCCCTTGATTGGGTCTACTGTCGTTACCATGTGAATTGGACTTGTGCATGATGGATAGCCACAGCTCTTGCTGCTGTAATGGCTTTTCCAGCGGCAATTCGAGCATAGCCGCCCATGTCTTGCCATCATCATCGCCTTACTGGTCGCGCGAATCATGCTCCACCGCCTTCCGTATCCTCTCGGCGTAGGTTTTGACGAGCGTGCTGTTCTTGCTGTACGGAGCTTCAGGTTCGCACGCGAGGCTCATGGCCTCGGCGACGATGCCCTCCACAACGTCGGACTTGATGTTCGTGATGGTGTTTGCATGCACGATTTCCCTGACCCGCTCGGCGAACTCCGCAATCTGCTCGTCGTAGTAGTGCGGATCGTCGTCGCCGCATGCAGTCAGGAACCTCGCCAGCTCTTCTTCTACGGCATCGGTCTTGACGTGGTGGCGGCATGAGCAAAGTGTCCCCCTGCCGTAGAATCCTCCGTTGCTGCCAAACCACCCGAAGTCGCCGCAGTAGCATCTGCTGGTGCCGATTGAATCGACGCGCACAGGTGCATCGGTTCCAAACTGCATCTCGTCCCCTGGCTTAATCGGCATGCCGTCAGCATCGACAGGTAATTTCATATACTGGGCTTCTAGGTCGGCGACTATCTCCGCAATGTCACCCGCTGAGAAAACGAACGTGTGTAATCCCATAGCAGACCTGTCCACGCCGTCTCTGAACTTCCGCAGCCGCTCGATAGGGTCTCTAGTCTCCATCCTTCACCGCCTTCCTGATGCGCTCGGCGTAGTCGGCGACGATTTCGCCCTGCGTCCTTGTTCCAGACATCGGCCCAGAGTAATGGCACCACTCGACGGTTTCGCCCATCAGCTCTTTAAGCAGCTCCTTAACGTGGTCGGGCTTTGCATGTCGGTACTCGCAATGAATTATGCCGAAGCTGTTATCGTTAAACACCCTCACGCCATCGTCGTTGTAATCAATGCTTAGAACCTTGAAGGGCATATCCTTCCCGCGAACAAGCGTGTCCCCTGGCCTGATGGGAACGCCGTCAGCGTCAACGGGCAGCTCGATATGCGTGCGCTCCATGTCGGTGATGCGCTGCTCGGCCTTGATGCGCCTGTTCAGCTCGGCGTCGTGCTGCCCCTCCCAGAACGCAGCCTCCTCGCGCTCCGCCTCAAGCTCGGCCTCAAGCTCTTCGACAAGGTCGTCCCTTGCGGTGCACCAATCGCCGTCGACCTCGGTAGTCCACACCATGCGCAGGCCGTCCCATTCCGCGCTGATGCGGTAGTCGCCCTTGAGGCAGTCGATAAGGCTGGCGAGCATGGCGTCCTGCTCCATCAGCTTTTCGCCTCGAACCCTTGCGAGCGTGCCGATGTCGTCGAGTTCGGCCTCCACCATGTCGGCGACCTCGGCAAGGCACCGCTGCTGCCATCCAGACTCAGGCCCGACGCCTAGCGCGTCCCTGAGCCGTGCCATGCCGTGGTCTTGCGCCCCGCACATGCGCAGCAAATCGACCACGCTGTTGTCTCTAGTCCAGTCCATGTCCATCCTTCCTCGGCTCCGCACGATGGCAGAAGCCGTCCAATCTCGTGACGAAGTGGAACGCGCGGTTGACCGAGCATGCGGGCTGTCCCGCCCGCTCCGTCCTGAATCGGCAGTCGCGGCACCTGGTCAGAGGCCCCTGGTCGCGCCAGACGACGGGCATGCCCGACACGTCGCGCGTCACGTGGTATATGCGCTCGCCGTGGGTCATGGCTCGACCCTCGCGCCGCACTCTGGGCAGTAACTAGGAGGCGCCTTAACGACTGTTTCTGCATAGTGACCGCATGACAGTTCGTGGTACCAGACGCCAGAGCCGTCGTGGTAGACCGTTTCGACTAGGCGGCACGTGCGCCCTGGCATGTACTCCACAACCTCGCCAGTACGGCCTCTCACCACGGCTACGGCGTCTGGCCATGGGCGCATCTCGCCGATGTAGACCG
>CADBMC010000054.1 GCA_902795635.1 uncultured Coriobacteriaceae bacterium
GGAAAGGGCCGCGGCCAGCGTGGACTTGCCGGCCCCGGAGGGCCCGATCACGCCGACGAACTCGCCTTCCGCGACGTCGAGCGTCACGTGCGCCAGGGCCGGCTGGTCCGACTCCGCGTAGGTGAACGAGACGTCGCGCATCTCTAGTATCGGTTCTGCCACGGATCCTCCTGGGAGCTTGCTTGCGTCGAGCGGTGACGTTCTGGAGCGACGCGCTGGAAAAGGGAACGGGGCGCCGCCGGAGCGACGCCCCCATCTATATATAGAAGACTAGCGCTTGAGGACCTTGCGCAGCGGGATGACGAGCGCCTGGACGACGATGGCGTTGAAGCACGCGGTGCCGAGGACGATCGGGAGCTTCACGACCACGGTGCCGATGGCCGCGCCCATGATGAGGTTGCCGCAGACGGCGAACAACAGGCCGGAGACGAGCGTGGTGACGAACGTGGCGACGAGCGGGGTGATGTCGCGGCCGCCCACCTTCATGCTCAGCTTGCAAAGGCCGCACATCGTGAGCGCGCCGGTCAGCTCGGTGAAGAAGTTGAGGCCGGGGATGGAGGTCGTGAGCTGGATGACGGCGGCCGAGATGAGGCCGAAGACGGCGGCCTGGCCGGCGTTGGCGTTGGTGAGCAGGATGGCGAGCGCGTAGGCCGCAATGATGAACTGCGGCTTGATGCCGACGATGGCCAAGGCGTTGCCAACGGTGAAGTTCAGGATGAAGCCGGCCGCGAGCAGCACGGCGAGCAGGACGAGCGAGGACACGCCAAGCTTGCCGGCGGACTGGGAATCGGCGGTGACGGTGCGGGGGCTCTCGGACATGATGGTTTCCTTTCGTTCCTGTTGGTTAGTTGCCTGTTTGGGTTGGTCTGGTCGGACGTTGGCGCTTGGGTGATGCCCGTGCGCTAGGCCTCCACGTGGGCAGCCTTGCACACGGGGACGTAGAGGGCGGTGACGAGCACCGCGTTGAACACGGCTGTGAGCACCACGACCGGCATCATGACGGCGGCGAGCCCGGTGGCGAACCCCATGGTCGCCATCTTGATGAGCATGAAGATGGTGCCTGAGACGACGGTGGTCACGAACGTCCCGACCGCCGGCACGATGCGCTTGGCCTTGCCGTTCCTGCCAGCGCGGACGATGAGGGCCATGAGCATGGCGGCGATGCCCTCGGCGGCGAAGTCGATGAAGGGCGACTTGGTGGTGAGCTGGATCACGGCGGCGGAGATGAGGCCGATGACGAGGGCCTGGGCCACGGTCGGGCGCTTGACGAGGATCATCAGGCAGAAGGCCGAGATGATGAACTCGGGCTGGATGAGCCCGCCCGTCACGGCGGAGATGGCGTTGCCCACGGTGAAGTTCAGGATGAAGCCTGCCGCGAGCAGGACGGCGAGCAGGACGAGCGAGCTTACGTCGAAGGCGTCGGAGGCGTTGGCGTTGGTGGCGACGGTGCGCGGGCTCTCGGACATTTTCGGTTCCTCTCTTCCTGCCAGGCTCTCCTGGCATTGCGATTCATGTGTCGGTCTCGTTCGCGTGCTTGGTCGTGCGGATGGTCTCGTCGGGTCCCTCATGGTCGTTGCGCGCAAAAAAAGGGCCCCCGGTCGTCCCGGGAGCCCTTGGAAGCGCAAGATGTGTGCGCAGGAGACTCTCACAGTCGACCGACCGAGACAGAGTTGCGCCACCACCAGTTCATGCCGTTGCAAAGGATGCGGACGTCGCTCATGATGGCCCTCCTCTCGATTGGTCGGTCGTCCCTGCGTTGGTGCGAACTATACACCGGCATCCCGGCGAAGCAAGCGAGAACTTTCGACTTTTTTCGTCAGGCCTTGCCGTGGCCTGATGCCGCGGCGACGAAAGCCGCGGCTATCCTGCGTGACTCCGAGCTCGTCCGGAAGCTCATCTCGGGATGCCACTGCACGCCGAGAAGGAACGTCGCGTCCCGCGAGGAGACGGCCTCCACCACGCCGTCGGGCGCGACGGCCTCCACGCGAAGCCCGGGCGCGACGTCGCAGATGGCCTGGTGATGGCAGCTGTTCACGCCCATCTCGCCTGCGCCCACGATCTGCGCGAGCATGCCGCCCTCCGCCACGTCCACCTCGTGGGCGACCCTGTCGTAGGGCGCGTTCATGCTGTGGGTGACGAGCGAGGGATGTTCGGTGGGGAGGTCCTGGTAGAGGGTGCCGCCGAGGTGGACGTTCAGGGCCTGAATGCCTCGGCATATGCCGAGCACGGGCATGTCGCGCGCGAGCGCGTCGGCAAGCAGTGCCAGCTCCATGGCGTCGCGGTTCGCGTTCGTCTCCTTGCAGCAGGGCCGGGTGGGCTGGCCGTAGCGCGCCGGCGTCACGTCCTGCCCGCCGGTGACGAGCAGCGCATCGCATGCGTCGAGCGCGCGGCCGAGCACGTCGGGGCGATGCGTGAGCGGCAGCATAAGGGGGACGGCGCCTGCCTCGATGAGCATGCGTTCGTAGCCGGGCAGCATCCAGAGGCTCTCGCGTTCGACGTCCACGAGGGGCACCAGGCCGATCACGGGCATCGTCTCCGTGTCCCTGCGCCCGACCCCGTCCCCGCCAGCCATGCCGTGCCCCTTCCTTCGCCCTTGCCTGGCGCGCCGCCTGCTGCCGTCCGCGCGCCCATGGCCCTCACCGAAGATGCTGGCCTTCGGCGTCGCACGCGTCCGCGGCACGCCGCGCCATTTCACGATTCGGCAACGGCGGCGCCCTAGTGCGCGTTCGGGGGAAACGAAGGCGAATTGCATTGCCATGCCGGCTTCTGTTGCATATTGTCAAATTATGGACTAACTTGGTGGGGACGGTATCCCGAATGCAAGGAGAACGATGCCCGAGATAGGCGTGCGCGACCTCGACGTCCTCTACCAGGAGACGGACAGGCTCTACTACCTGCTGGCCCGCGGATGCGGCCTCTCCGAGAGCGCCTACTGGACCCTTTACGACGTCGACATCGCGGGTGGCGAGACGACGCTCGCGGCGATCTGCCGCGCCCACTCGCTCTCGCGCCAGACGGTGAGCGCGACGGTGAAGGGGCTCGAGCGCCGGGGGCTGGTCGTCCTGGACTTCGCACCGGGGAGCGGCAAGAGCAAGGTCGTGAGGCTCACCGAGCAGGGCAGGCGGTTCTGCGACGAGCGCATCCGTCCCGCGATCGAGGCCGAGCAGCGGGCTTTCGACTCGCTCACGGAGCACGACCGCGCCGAGCTGGTGCGCACCGGCAGGCTGTATGCCGCCGCCGTCCGCTCCGAGCTCGGGCGACTGGAGCTCGCGGCGACGAAGGGGGCACGTGCCGAGAAGGCTGCGGACGGGAGAGGCATCGAGACGCAGGAAGGAGGTGGGGATCGATGAGCGACAGGGACACGCGCGAGGCGGACGTGCGCGAGGCGGACGCCACGGCCAAGGCCGAGCTGGCCGCCGAGCAGGAGGACGAGGAGCAGGTCGAGGCCTCCTCCCACATCGGAGCATACAGCCGCAAGCAGGCGTTCGCCCTGCTCAAGCGCCTGCTCGCCCCCTACTGGCCGCGCGTGCTCGCCACGTTGGGGCTGATGGTCTGCGACATCGTGGGCATGCTGTACGTGCCCACCGAGCTCTCCGCGATGCTCAACAGCGCCATCTCGGGTGCCGGCATGGACGTGGTATGGCGCCATGGCATCGCCATGCTCATCGCGGCCCTCGTGGGCTCCGGCGGCTGCATCGCCTCCTATTGGGTGGCCTCGCGGCTCGCCGCCGACATCGGCCGCGACATGCGCATTGCGGTGTTCGCGCGCTCGCTGGACATGAGCACGAGCGAGTTCGCCACCTTCGGCACGGCGAGCATGATCACGCGCACGCTCTCCGACGTGAACGTCGTGCAGCAGGCGGTGCTCATGACCGTCACCATGGTGGCGCCCGTGCCCATCGTGTGCGTCGTCTCGATCACGCTCTCCGCCAGCATCGACGTCGTCATGGGGCAGCTGCTCGCCGCCGTCGTCGTGGTCATGCTCGCGATCTCGGTCGTGGCCGTCGTCCGCTCGGCCCCGACGTTCATGATGCTGCAGGGCTTCATCGACCGCATGAACGTGCGCCTGCGCGAGAGCGTCACCGGCGCGCGCGTCATCCGTGCGTTCGGCCGCGAGGACTTCGAGCGCCATCGGCTGAACCGGACGTTCGATGACTATGCGAAGAACGCCATCCGCGTGAACCTGGTCTTCGCCGTCACGGACTCGCTCACGTTCTTCCTCATGAACATCGTCGAGGTGCTCGTGATGTGGGTGGGAGCCGACCGCGTGGGGGCCCATGCCATGCAGATAGGTTCCATCAGCGCGCTCGTTCAGTATGCAATAATCATCCTCTTTTTCATGATGATGGCCCAGTTCGCCCTCATCGGCATGCCGCGCGCCGCCGCCTGCCTCGCCCGCGCCGCCCAGGTGCTCGACGTGGAGCCGAGCATCCGCGACGCCGCCCGGACGCTGCCCGCGCAGGAGGGCTGCGAGGAGGTGGCGCGCTTCTGCCACGCGAGCCTCAGGTTCGAGGACGCGAGCGAGGACACCCTGCACGACGTGGACTTCCCCATCATGCGCGGGGAGATGACGGCCATCATCGGCAACACCGGCTCGGGCAAGTCCACCATCGCCTCGATGCTCCTGCGCCTGCACGACACGACTGCAGGCGAGGTGCGCGTGCTCGGGCACGACGTCCGCGGCATGGGGCTCGCCGACCTGCGCGCGCACATCTCCTACGTGCCGCAGCGGGCATGGCTCTTCTCGGGCACCATCGCCGAGAACCTGCGGCACGGGCGCGAGGACGCCACCGACGAGGAGCTCTGGCACGCGCTCGACGTGGCCCAGGCGAGCTTCGTGCGCGAGTTGCCCGAAGGGCTCGAGGCGCCGGTCGCGCAGGGCGGCTCGAACTTCTCGGGCGGCCAGCGGCAGCGCCTCGCTATCGCGCGGGCGCTCGTGCGCAAGGCGGACCTGTATGTGTTCGACGACTCGTTCTCCGCCCTGGACTACCGGACGGACGCGGCCCTGCGCCATGCTCTCGCGAACGAGCTCAAGGACAGCGCGGTGCTGCTCATCGCCCAGCGCGTGAGCACCATCCGTGATGCCGGCAGGATTGTCGTGCTCAACGAGGGTCGCATCGTGGGCCAGGGCACGCACGACGAGCTCATGGGGACGTGCGGTGCGTATCGCGAGATCGTGCTCTCGCAGGAGAGGGGAGGAGGCGCGAGCGATGTCCGCTAGCGGGAACGAGCAGGAACGGCAGCAGACGCAGCAGGGGACGGGAAGCGCTCCCGCGGCCAACAGGCCCACCGACCCCAAGGCCTGCGCCAAGCGCCTGTGGGAGGCCGCCCGCGGGCAGCGATGGCGCGTCGTGGTGGCCATCCTGAGCGCCGTCATGTACGTGCTGTTCACGGTGTGGGCCGTGGCCTACAGCGCGGGCCTGGTGGACCTCCTGTGGGAGGGGATCAAGAGGGCGTTCGAGACGGGCACCCCCTACCAGCTCGACCTCACCGACGGCGGCATGCAGCTCCTCATATACGGGGCGCTCTGGACGGGGGCGTGGGCCTTCTACAGCGTGCAGTCGCTCGTCATGTCCAGCTTCGCGGAGCGGCTGAACCTGCAGCTCAGAAAGCAGATTTCGGCCAAGCTGGGACGCCTGCCCCTGAGGTACTTCGACTCCCGCCAGCCCGGCGACACCATCTCGAGGGCCACGAACGACCTCGACAAGGTGTCCCAGGCCATGCAGCGCGGCCTGCTCCAGCTCATCATCGCGGCGACGATGCTTCTGGGCTGCGCCGTCTGCATGCTCATGTACAGCGTGCCGCTCACGCTCGCCTTCGTCGCGTTCTCGCTGGCTGGCGCCGCGATCACCTATTTCGTCTCGCACAGGACCCTCGACGCCGTGGCGCGCCGCCAGGCCGTGCTCGGACGGCTCACCAGCGAGGTGGAGGAGTCCTACAGCGGCCGCGCCGTCGTGAAGGCCTTCGGGCTGGAGGGCAAGACGCTCGAGAGGGTGGGCGCCGACGCCGACGAGTTCGTGTGCGAGAGCGCGCATGCGGACTTCCTCACCAACGCAGTGGGGCCCATGGTGCGCTTCGTGATGCGCCTTGCGCAGGTTTGCATCGGCCTCGGGGCAGGGGCGCTCGTGATCTCCGGCGGGATGAGCGTCGGCGTGTTCCAGGCCTACTTCCAGTACATGGCCGAGGCATCCGGGCCCATGACGGAGCTCTCGCTCTCCTACAACATGCTGCAAGGGGCGCTCGCCGCCGCCGAGCGCGTCTTCGCCTTCCTGGACGAGGAGGAGGTCTCGGCCGACCCCGAGCATCCGATCGCCCCGGCCGAGCCCGTGCGGGGCCGCGTGTGCTTCGAGCACGTGCGCTTCGGCTACGACCCGGCCCATCCGCTCATGCGCGACGTCTCGTTCGTGGCGGAGCCGGGGCAGAAGGTGGCCATCGTGGGCCAGACCGGCGCCGGCAAGACGACCCTCGTGAACCTGCTCATGCGGTTCTACGAGATCGACGGCGGGCGCATCACCCTGGACGGGGTGGACACGCGCCATATGACGCGGCAGGCGCTGAGGCACGAGTTCGGCATGGTGCTACAGGATACGTGGCTCTTCGAGGGCACCGTGGCGGAGAACATCGCCTACGGCCGGCTCGGGGCGACGCGCGAGGAGGTGGAGGCCGCCGCGCGCGCCGCGCACGTGGACTTCTTCATCCGCACGCTGCCTCACGGCTACGACACGATGCTCACGAGCGACGCGGAGGGCGTGAGCCAGGGCCAGAGGCAGCTGCTCACCATCGCCCGCGCCATGCTGGCAGACCCCGCGATCCTGATCCTGGACGAGGCCACCTCGAGCGTGGACACCCGCACCGAGCAGGCGATCGTGCGCGCCATGGAGGCGATCATGGAGAACCGCACGAGCTTCGTGATCGCCCACAGGCTCTCGACCATCGTGGATGCCGACCTGATCCTGGTGATGGACCACGGCAACATCATCGAGAAGGGCACCCACGAAGAGCTGCTCGCGGCGGGCGGCGCCTACGCCGAGCTCTACCGGAGCCAGTTCGCCTAGGGGCCGGACGCCGGGCACGCCCGGGCCGCTTGCTGGGCCCAGGCCTTCCGCCCGATGCCAGGCCCCTCGCGCTCAGAGCGCCTCGACGACGGCTGCGATGTCCGCGTTCAGAAGGATCGAGCGCTCCGCGATCGGCGTCGGCGCGAACGCCTCGCCGAGGTTCACGCAGGCGTAGGTGGCGTCCGGGTTCTCGGCCACGCGACGCCAGAAGGGGTACTTGATTATGGCCGGGGTGTTCCCGCCCACGCCGAGCTCCAGGTAGAGCACCTTGCCCCTCTCGTGCGAGCGCAGGAAGGCATCGTAGCGGCCCGCAGCCGCGTGCCAGCCCTCGTCCTCCACGAAGGTGTCGTCGCAGCGCAGGATCATGGCCATGGGCCGTCCGCACACCGGGCAGCGCGGAAGGAGCTCGCTTGGGGCCGAGAGGTCCCAGAGCCGTTCGGGCACGCCGGCTGCCCTCTGGCGCGCGACCTTCTCGTCCACCGCCGAGGCCATGGCGCGCATGGCGCCCTCGTCGTCGTAGGTGCGCTGGTGGCAAGGCAGCGAGCACTGCAGGAGTCCGTAGTCGCCCTGCGTGTAGAAGAGCATCTCGTGCGGCTCGCCGGCGAGCTGGAACTGGTGGTCGACGTTGGTGGTGAGCACGAAGTGGTCCCGGTCGCGCAAGAGGCCCACGAGCTTGGCGTACGGCGCGCCGACGCCCGCGTCGTAGCGGTTGGCGAGCACGTCTCTGCTCCAGAACCCCCACAGCTCGCCTTTCGTCTGGTGGGGATAGAAGCCGCCGGAGTACATGTCGTGGAACCCGTAGCGCGCCTCCCACGGCCCGAAGAGCCTGCGGAACCGCTCGCCGGAGTAGCTGAGGCCTGCTGCCGTGGAGAGCCCCGCCCCCGCGCCGACGACGATGGCGTCGGTCTCGTCGAATGCCTGCCTGAGCCTCTCTAGCTCAGCCGAGGAGCTCCTCGTAGATGCGACGGTCAGCATCTGAGAAGACATCGAACACCACCTTCGATCCCGTTCCCGCGCCCGGGCCGGAAAGCCAGGCGCGCACCGTATCCGTTGCCACCTTCGCCGCCTCGCGCGGCGGGTAGCCGAACTCTCCCGTGGATATGCAGCAGAACGCCACCGTGCGCAGGCCGCTGTTCGTGGCGAGGTCCAGGCAGGAGCGGTAGCAGCTTGCGAGCTGCTTGCGCTCGAGCGTGTGGGGCCGGTGCGTGGGCACGATGGGCCCCACGGTGTGCAGCACATGGGCTGCCGGCAGGTCGAACCCGGGCGTGACCTCCGCCACGCCGGTGGGCTCGGGGCCGGGCTTCGTGGCCATGAGCTCGGCGCATGCCAGGCGCAGGCGCACGCCGGCGGCCGTGTGTATGGCGTTGTCGATGCAGCCATGGCAAGGCACGAAGCAGCCGAGCATCTGGGAGTTCGCCGCGTTCACGATCGCGTCCGCCGCGAGGCGGGTGATGTCTCCCTGCCAGAGCGCGATCCCGGGCTCCGCCTCGGGAAGCGCGGCGGCGTCCACGGTTCCGCGCTCGCGCGCACGCTCCTGAAGGTGGGCGTCCTCCACCGCGAGGTAGCGCTCGGAGGTCTCGCGCGGAGGCCGCACGTTGACGAGCGAGCGGTACAGCCGGAAGCGCCCGTCCTCGTCGGCCGGCACCTCGATGCCGGCGTAGCGCCCGTCTTCCGCGAGCAGCTGCCGGACGAGCCACTCGAGCCGTTCGGCCTGGCTTGCCGGCACCTGGCCGTCCTGCCATGCGCATCCGTTTCCCTGCATCGCCATAGTTCCTCCATGCGCGTCCCGGGGAGACGCGCTCCCCGGGACGTCGTTCTCGTGCCCAGGCGCCTTGCCCTGGGCCTTGCTTGTCGTGCGTTCCCTACGCGCGCACCGCGGAGATGCGCTCGCGGATGTGGGCGTCCTCGCCGCGCTCGGCCTCGTCGATCAGCGCGATCGCGAAGTCGGCGTAGGAGATGACGGACTCGCCGCGCTCGTTGAGCTTGAGCTCCTCGCCGCCGAGCAGGTATGTGCCGGTGCGGTCGCCCTCGGCCTGGAAGTCGGCAGCGGGGGAGACGTAGGTCCAGCGCACGTCATCGCGCTTGCGGAGCTCGGCAAGGGCCTTGCCCATGGCGCTGGCCAGCGGCTTGAAGGCGTCGGGGAAGTCCGGGCCGTCCTGGACCTGCGTGGCGTGCGAGGCGTCGACGTACAGGCTGCCGGCGCCGCCCACGACCACGAGGCGGGTCTGCGATCCGGACAGCACGTCGCAGAGGTGCGCGAGCGAGGTGGAGTGCTGCGGGAGGAGCTCGGGCGTCCAGGCGCCGAAGGCGTCGATGACGACGTCGAAGCCGGCGAGGTCCTCCGCGGTGAGGTCGAACAGGTCGCGGACGAGCACGTGCTGGGCAGCGGTGTGGTTCTCGCCGCGGACGATGGCGGTGACGTCGTGGCCGCGCTCCACGGCCTCCTGGGCTGCGAGCCTGCCTTCCTTGCCGTTGGCGGCGACGATCGCGATCCTCATGGTGGTCTCCTTTCGATGGGCGGCTCCCGGCCGCCTCTCTTCCTGACGAGACCATCATCGGATGTTCGGTATTTATTGGGAAGTAGGCACAAAATAGTGCTGTAGGTACCTATTGGAAACTAACCAGTTAGACTCGCGAATCCACGCGATAGCCTTCTTGGGACGAACCCGAATCACGAGCAACCGATGCCGCCTATGCGTCCCGTGGCGCCTTCTCGCCGGCGGCCTTGCGCAGGCGCGCCTTATATCCCTCGCCCCAGGCGTACATGGCGTCGATCACCGGCTTCAGGCTGCGGCCCTCCTCGGTGAGGGAGTACTCCACGCGCGGCGGCACCTCGGCGTAGACGGTCCGCGTCACGAGGCCGCTCGCCTCCATCTCGCGCAGCTTGGAGGTGAGCACCTTCTGCGAGACGTCGCCCACGGAGCGCTTGAGCTCTCCGAAGCGGCGCGTCCCGCCCAGCAGGTCGCGCAGGATGAGGACCTCCCACTTGTTGCCGATGAGCGTGAGCGTGGTGGCGACGGGGCAGGCGGGCAGCTCGGCCAGCATAGCGGAAGCCTCCTCGGGAGTCGGCGTGCGCTTGGCCTCGTGCGTGATGGGTTCAGATATGTTTGCCATGGGGCATCCTCGCTGCCGCGGTATCTCCGGCCTCGTATCGGGCTTGCATTGCCTTGGTTACGTGTAATGGTACCAATTGGATGGCTACATTATTTTGGAAACTAATGGAAGTTTGGCGGGACATCCCTGTCGTATGGCCGATTCGTGGCGGCTTGCCGAGACGCGTGTGGGGTGCCTGGCAGCTTCGCCGAGACGCGTGTGGGGTGCCTGGCAGCTTTGCCGAGACGCGTGTGATTGCAAGACGGCTTCCTCGAGACGTGTGTGCACGTATCTCGAGGAAGCCGCCAATTCGAGGTTGATTCTGCCAAGTTATGCAAGACGTGTGCACACGTATCTCATGCAACTTGCCAAGGCCCACACATCTCGTGTGATCTCGCAGGCCTTATGCCTCCTGCAGCTCCCTGCGGGTCTTGATGGCGCTCACCGGGCAGGCGAGGTAGCAGTTGCCGCACTCGTCGCAGCGCTCGCCGCGAATCGTGTACCTCTCGCCGGGCTTCTCTCCGGCCACGATGGCCTTGAACGTGCAGGCCCTCATGCAGGCGCCGCAGCCGATGCAGGCGTCGGTGATCACGAGGCCGGGCTCCACGAACGTGTCGCCGCCGAAGGCGAAGCGCTCGCGCTGCAGCTTGTGGTCCATGTGCACGCAGTTGAAGTCGTAGGAGTAGCGCTCGCCGTGACCGCGGTACATCACGAGCGCCACGGTGGCGGGGTACTTCTTGATGTCGTGCACGACGAGCTTGAATCCGGTGTTCGCGGAGGCCTTCTGCTCGACCTCCTCCGGCGTGAGCTGGCGCACCTGGCCGGTGACGCGCATCATCACGCCCGGATGGAAGTGCGGCATGTGGTCCTCGTTCCACTCGACGTCGCCCTCGTTGTACTCGCCGCTCACGGCGAGCAGGCCGGCGCCCGTCAGCTGGCGGTAGTACGGCTTCACCGTCATGGTGGTCAGGTAAAGTCCCTCGTCATCGCAGGCGACGAAGTGCGCGATGCGCGAATGGGGCACCCCGTCCTCGTCCACCGTCGCGAACGTGCAGCACCCGACCTTCTCGAACTCGTCGAACACGTCGTGGATCGAAAGCATGCCCTCTCCTCTCCTGTCTTCCGGCGCGGACGCCGGGTCCCCGTGCCGACGGCTCCCCGAGCCGCCGTCGTGCTTGCTCATGCCCCATGACCGCGCAGGCGCCTTGCCATGCATGCGGCGTGCTCCGCCATGAGGTCCATGCCGTAGAGCTCGTCGCAGTCCTCGCTCACGTTGCTCTGCGAGTTGAAGTCGATGAACCAGAAGCCGCGGCGCGTCTCGATCACGTCGAAGCTGCCCACCACGAACGAGAGCGCCTCGGCGGCCCGGCGGGCGGCCTCCGTCACAGCCGCGGGCACGTCCGGGTAGCGCTCGTAGGTCGAGCCATGGTGGTAGCCCGAGAGGCCGTCGGCGCCGATGCTGCGCTTGAGCACGAGCGCGGCTCGCCCGTCCACGAGCTCGATGCGCGTGAGGAAGCCCAGCTCGGGCGCGACGTACTCCTGCAGGAGCATGAGCAGGGCGGACGGCGTGGCCTCAGCGGCGCGGCGCAGCTCGCCCGCGTCGTGGACGACGTAGGTGTCGGCCCCGCGGCCGCCGCAGTCGGGCTTGAGGATGGCGGGGTAGCGCAGCCCCGGCGCCCACGCGTCGCAGGCACGGCCGTCCGGTTCGGCCGCGGCGTGTGCCGCGATCTCTGCGGCCGGCGCCAAGGCGTAGGTGGCAGGCACCGGCACGCCTGCCGCGGCGGCGACGCGCCCCGCCAGGTCCTTGCTCGTCTCGAAGGCGAAGGCGGCCGGCGGGTTCACCATGGGGATGCCGCGGGCCTCCACCTCGGGAAGAAGCGCGCGGAGCGCCTCCACGCTCGCCTCGTGGCCGCGCTCGTAGGCGCTCGCGAACACGCGGTTCGCCAGGCAGTCGCACGCAAGGGCGCGGCTCTCGGCATCCGTCGCTGCCATGTCGATGGCGTCCACGCCAAAGCCCTGCCGCTCGAGCTCCTCCGCCAGGTGGCGGTCGCTCCATTCGTCCGACTCGATGAGCAGACCCAGCATCTCGCGCCCCCTTCGCTGCCTTCGTCCGCGCCCTAGCGCCACTCGAGCAGGCGGCCCAGGAAGGCGCGCGTCTGCTCGTGCGCGGGCGCCTCGAACACCTGCTCGCTCGGGCCGCACTCCACGATGCGCCCTCCGTCCAGGAAGGCGCATGCATCGCACGCCCTACGCGCGAAGCCCATCTCGTGGGTCACTATCACGAAGCGCATGCCGTCGCGCCGCAGGGCGTCGAGGAGGTCGAGAATGTCCACGGTGTAGGCAGGGTCGAGGGCAGAGGTGGGCTCGTCCAGGAGCACGAGCCTCGGGCGCGGCGCTATGGCGCGGGCGATGGCGGCGCGCTGCTGCTGGCCGCCCGAGAGCTGTGCCGGAAGCTGGTCGGCGACCTCCGCCAGCCCGAAGCGGCCGAGCAGCTCGTCGGCCCTGCGTCCCGCCTCCTCCCGCGAGAGGCCGTGAACCCGAACGAGCGGCATGACGACGTTCTCGCGCGCGCTCAGGTGCTGGAAGAGGCCGTTCTGCTGGAACACGTAGCCGATGCTCGCGCGGTAGGCGGGAAGCGAGGCCTCGTCGTAGTCCACGCGCTCGCCGTCCATCTCCACGGTGCCCGCGTCGGGCGCCAGAAGGCCGCCGAGGATGCGCAGGAAGGTGGACTTGCCCCCGCCCGAGGGCCCGATCACGGCCAGGGCGTCGGCCTCCACGTCCAGGTCGAGCCCGTCGAGCACCGCGCGCTCGGAGCCGGGATAGCGCTTGGCGAGGCCGGCCGCCCTAATGCGCATAGTCGAACCTCCTCTCGAAGTGGCGTCCCAGCGCGTCCAGCGGCAGCGTGATCGCGAGGTAGAGCGCCCCCAGCAGGAAGTAGCACTCGAACAGGCGGAAGTTCTGCGAGCTTATCTCGCGCATGGTCTGCGTGAGCTCCACCACGGAGATGAGGGAGAGCAGCGACGAGTCCTTCACGATGCTCGCGAACTGCCCGGTGAGAGCCGGCAGCGTGCGTGCGACCATCTGCGGAACGATCACGTGGCGCAGCGCCTGGGAGCGCGTGAGCCCCACGGCGCGGGCGGCGTCGCGCTGCGTGGCATCGATGGAGGCGAGCCCTCCGCGGAGGATCTCGGCGATGTAGGCGCCCTCGAACCCGGAGAGGATGAGCGTCCCCGCCCAGAAGCGGTCGTCGATCCCCAGCGAGGTGCCGATCACGTAGAAGAACAGGTAGACCTGCATGATGAGCGGCGTGCCGCGGATGATGCGCACGTAGAGGTCGCACAGGTAGCGGATGGGCAGGATGCGCGAGCCCTTGCCGGCGGCCACGAGCGCCCCGATGGCGAGGCTTATCGCGAGCGAGGCGACGCTTATCCTGAGCGTGAGCAGGAAGCCGTCGCCGATGCGCTTGGAGACCTGCCCCACGAAGCCGAAGTCCAGCACGTAGTCGAGCGAGCCGACCGCCGCCCACAGCCCTGCCAGGACGACCAGGCACACGAGCAGGTAGTTGAGGGATGCCTTCAGCGGGCTCGGCCGCTCGCCTGCTGCTGCCACGAAGGGGTTGCGCGCCATGGGCTAGCCTTCGCTGGCCGAGAGGTCGAAGAACCAGGTGAAGCCGAGCTCGTCGAAGGCGGCCTTCTCCTCGGAGAGGTACTTGTCGGTGAGGCGGTCGAACTCGCCGTCGGACTTGGACTGCTCGATGAAGTCGTCGAGCTGGCCGAGCAGCTCGTCGTTGCCCTTCCTCACGGCGATGCCCCACTGCTCGGGGTCCTGGAAGGGGATGTAGATGGCCTTTGTGGCGTCGGGGTTGGCCTTCTGGTCGCGGTAGATGGTGAGCTGGTCGTAGATGAAGCCGTCGGCCTTGCCCTGGGCGACCTCGGTGGCGCAGGCGCTCTCGTCGGCGAGGCGCGTTATCTCGCAGTTCGTGAGGTTGTTGGTGGCGTAGGTGTCGCCCGTGGAGCCCGTCTTCACGGCGATGGTGCGGCTGGCCTGGTTGATGTCGTCGATGGACTCGATGTCGGAATCCGCGTTGGCGAGCAGCGCGAGCATGGCGTTGGCGTAGGGCTCGGAGAAGTCCACGGACTCCTTGCGCTCGTCGGTGATGGTCATCGAGCTCATCACGCAGTCGGCCTTGCCCGTCTGCAGGCTCGGTATCAGCCCGTCCCACGAGGTGTCCGAGATCTCCACGTCGTAGCCCTTGGCCGCGCCGAAGTCCTTCATGAACTGGACGCTCACCCCGTCAGGAGTGCCGTCGTCGTCCTTCGTCTCGAAGGGCGGGTAGGCGAGCTCCATGGCCACGACCAGCTTGCCGGGGGTGGCGGTGGCGCTCGTCGCGTCGGAGCCCGTGGAGCCGCTTCCCGCGTCGCCCGAGCCCGAGCCGCCCGAGCAGCCGGCGAGCCCCAGCGCCGCCAGGCCCCCGAATGCCGCGGCCGCCATCGCCTGGCGGCGCGTGATGGATGGCTTGCTTCCCATGATGTGTCCCCTCGTCTGCCGGCCCTTGGCCTTCTGCGTCGTGCCCGCATCCGCGGGCGCTCCTGTGTCGGAGAAGTTTCTACCCAAAGGCAATGTTAACTGGGCGTGCCCGTTCGAGGTGCCTCCACTTGGCCGCCTTCTCGCAGGCGTATCAAGGACATGATCGGTCTTCTTTGATAGGCCGTCACGACATCGAACGAGGGGGTGCCATGGGAGAGGCGTCTGAGAAGGGCATCGCGGCCCACGAGGCCGACGAGGCGAGAGGCGCGAGCGAGGCAGAGCCTGAGGAGCTTGAGTTCCGCGGGGCCACGCGCGAGGACGTGCCCCTCATCATGGAGCTCATCCGCGAGCTGGCATCCTACGAGAACGCGCTCGACCAGGTGGACACCACCGACGAGGACATAGAGCGCTGGCTCTTCGACCAGCGCTGCGGCGAGGACATCCTCGCGTTCGAGAACGGCGTGCCGGTGGGGCAGACGCTCTTCTTCTACAACTTCTCGACCTTCGTGGGCAGGCGGGGCATCTATCTGGAGGACCTCTACGTCCGCCCGGAGTTCCGCGGCAAGGGGTACGGCCTTGCCCTCATGCGCAACCTGGCCCGGATCGCCGTGGACCGCGGATGCGGCCGCTTCGAGTGGGGCTGCTTCAACGACAACTACAACGGCCAGGGCTTCTATCGCTCCCAGGGCGCGCAGCCCCTGGAGAACTGGACCGTGTTCCGCTTCGCGGGGGATTCGCTCGAGCGCTTCGCCGCGGGCGACTACGTGGAGCCCACGCCCAGCGCATAGGGCACGCGGCGTCGGCGCGTGGCGTCGGCGCGTGGAGCGCGACATCCCGCCCATTCGCAGTGGAGTACCATCTGGTCCGTGGCTGCTACCTGCCATGCGGCACATGGCATGAGGCGACGCGGAGGTAGAAGGTGTCTTCGATGTTGGACGGGCAGGCGACGGGGCCGAGGTCCGTTGCCCATGAGGGGCCCAGGCCGAGCCCCAAGGGCCTGGTGGCGATCGTGGGCTGCACGTCGCTGGGCGCGTCGTTCGCGACCCGCCTCTCCGCCGCCGGCCGCGACGTGTGCGTCGTTACGGACACCGAGTCCGCACTCAACCGGCTGGACCACGACTTCCAGGGATTCACCTACGTGATCGACGACCTCTCGAACGCAGGCGCGCTCGAGAGCTGCGGGCTTGCGGACGCAGGCGCCGTGTTCTCCCTCATGCTCAGCGACAACGCGAACATCCTCGTGGCCCACCTCGCGCGGCGCATCTGGAAGGTGCCCGTCGTGGTGGCCAGGCTGGCGGACGCGGACAAGGCGGACCTCCTCGAGGACTTTGGCATCGACGTGATCTGCCCGATCGAGCTGTGCGAGCGCGAGCTGCTCGAGCTCTCGGGGTTCGACGAGGGAGGCGAGCTGGCATGAGGGTCGTGGTCGCCGGCGACGACGACCAGGCGTTTTACCTGGCCGGAAGCCTTCTGGAGAGCGACAACGAGGTGACGTGCGTGTGCCGCTCCCCTCGGCGGGCGCGCGTCTTCGCCAACGCCTACGACGCGCAGGTGATGGAGGGCGACCCCACGCGCCGCTTCGTCCTGGACGACGTGGGGCTCGAGCCGGACGACATCTTCGTGGCGCTGCTGCCGAGCGACGCCGACGGGTTCGTGGCATGCCTGCTCGCCCATGAGGCCTACGGCGTGAAGCGCACCATCTGCATCGTGGAGAACCCCCGCAACGTGACGCTCTTCGAGTCCCTCGGCATCTGGCGGGCGCTGAGCAGCGCCTACCTGCTCGCGCATGCGATAGGCCAGGCGTCGACCCCCGAGGACATGACGGCCATCCTCCAGAGGCACGATGGCTAGCGAGGGCGCCTCGCCGGCCGGCCGTGGCAGGCACGGCGGGCGCGGCGGATGCGGCCGGGACGGCCAGGAGGGGCTTCTCGATGGCCACGACCTCACGGTGGGCTACGTGGGCACCATGACGGCGCTCGTGGGCATGATCATCCTGGTGCCGCTCGCCGTGCTGCCGTTCTACCCGGAAGAGGCGCGCTGGGCGCCCTGCTTCCTCGTGCCGAGCGCGCTGTGCGTCGCCATAGGCGGGGCGTTCGCCTCGCGCATGCGCCATCGCCGGCGCGGGCGCATGTATGCGGGGCAGGACGCCGTCGTGATCGTGCTCACCTGGCTCGTCGCCATGAACGCGTGCGCCGTCCCGTTCTGGCTGTGGGGGATGGACTTCACGAGCGCCGTGTTCGAGACGATGAGCGGCCTTTCCACCACCACGTTCACGCTCATCGACGCCGACAGCTGCCCGCACGTGTTCCTGTTCTTCCGCAGCGTGCTGCTGTTCTTCGGCGGAATCGGCCTCGTGTTGGTGATGGTGAGCGCCGTCTCCGACGCCCACGGCATGAGGCTCTTCAGCGAGGCGGGCCACTCCGACAGGCTGCTTCCCAACCTCGCGCGCTCGGCGAGGCTCGTGCTCCGCGTGTACCTCGTCTACATCGCCGCGGGCACGGCGGCGCTCACGATCGCCGGCATGGGGCCGTTCGACGCGGTGAACCATGCCATCGGCGCGCTGGCCACGGGCGGCTTCTCCACCCGCTCGGGCAACATCGCGGCGTTCGGGAGCCCGGCCGTGGAGACGGTGATGGTCGCCCTCATGCTCCTGGGCGGCACGAACGTGGCGCTGCACGTGACGCTCCTTCGTCGTGGCTGGCGCCCCTTCGCCCGCGACGTGGAGACGCGCTCCTACGTGGCGACCGTGGTCGTGGCCTGCGTGCTCGTGACGTGCGCCCTGCTGGCGTCGGGGTGGGCGCCGAGCGTGCCCGATGCCGTGCGCATCGGCGTGTTCCAGACGGTGTCGGCCGTTACCACGACGGGCTACTCCACGGTGCCGAGCCTTGCCGGCTGGCCTGCCATGGCCTGCTACGTGCTGATGCTCGGCATGGTCGTGGGAGCCGGGGCCAACTCCACCGGCGGAGGCATCAAGCAGTGGCGCTTCGCCATCATCGTGCGCGAGCTCATGTGGGCCATGCGCGACCGCGTGACGCACAGGCGCGAGGTGCATGTGGACAAGGTGGAGCACCTGGGCGCCCGCAAGGCCATCTCTGCCGACGAGCGCAAGGGGATAGCCGTCTATGCCTTGGGATACCTGGTGGCGCTGCTGGCGGGCTCGTTCGTCTACACCTGCTTCGGCTACCCTGTGGGCGACTCGCTGCTCGAGTTCGCCTCGGCGCTCTCCACCGTGGGCTTGGGCGTGGGCATCAACGCTCCGGGCGCCTCGCCCGTGATCCTGTGGACCACGACGTTCGGCATGTTCCTGGGTCGCCTCGAGGTGGTGCCGGTGCTGGTGGCCTTCGCCCACGGATGCGAGCGTGCCCGCCGCAAGGCCCGCGAGCTGCGCGGACGATAGGTGCGGCGGGCACGTCGGTCATTGCGTGACGCGCTTGGCTTCCTGCCGGCACGTTGCCGGCAGGAGCGCATGCCTTAGTGGTGGAACAGGCGCATCCCGGTGAAGCACATGACCATGCCGTACTTGTCGGCCGTCTCGATCACGTTGTCGTCGCGGATGGAGCTGCCGGGCTCGGCCACGTAGGTGACGCCCGACTTGTGGGCGCGCTCGATGTTGTCGCCGAACGGGAAGAAGGCGTCGCTGCCCAGCGTCACGCCGGTCTGCCTCGCGACCCACACCGCCTTCTCCTCGCGCGTGAGCGCCTCGGGCCTCTCAGCGAACCACTTCTGCCACTCGCCATCGGTCAGCACGTCGTCGTGCTCGTCGGAGATGTAGACGTCGATCGCGTTGTCGCGGTTGGCGCGGCGGATGCCGTCGACGAACTTGAGCCCGAGCACCTTCGGGTGGTGGCGCAGCCACCAGGTGTCGGCCTTGTTGCCGGCGAGCCTCGTGCAGTGGACGCGGCTCTGCTGGCCGGCACCGACACCGATGGCCTGCCCGTCCTTCACGTAGCAGACCGAGTTGGATTGCGTGTA
>CADBMC010000055.1 GCA_902795635.1 uncultured Coriobacteriaceae bacterium
CAGAGCAGGGGACTCTTAATCCCAAGGTCCAGGGTTCGAATCCCTGAGGGCGCACCAGGAAAACCGCAGGTCGGGGGCGTAAGGCTCCCGGCCTGCTTTCGTTTGCATACGTCCCGTTGACGGCAATTGCGTCGCCCAAGTGCTTGCGGACAGGCCGGCGTGACGGTGACGGACCCGAATGACACGCTAAACGTTATCGGCGACGGCTCCATGAGAGTCGAGGATGATGGTGGCGGTGCGTTCGTCACAATGTGGGCCTGCACAGCATGGCCGTCCTTAGGGCGGCCTTTCTTGTGACTTGGGGTGGTCCTTCGATGGGCGGGAGAGGGTCATCCAGCACGTTCGGCAGGTACGGGCTCCCAATCGGCGCACGTGCTGTGCCGCGGAGGAGCTGAGGTCGCACGAGCAGATCTCGCGAGAGGTCGGCAGGCAAGCTGGAAGCCCAGATGAGGGCGTTTGGGGACGGGTCGCGCGCGATCGTGAGCGTGAGCGGGGCAGCCGGAAAGGGTGTGACATCGGCTGCACGTTTGACGAGGCGCTCGGCATCGCGAAGTCCGAATGCCCGTACCCGATAAGCCGCTATGGGGAGCACCGGGACTACTACGTGTTCGAGCACGACGACGGCACCGTGCATGTGGGCGGCGACATGAGCCCCATAGTCGTCCGCAAGTCGGGCGGGCAAGCCCTGAACCATGCCCCCATCTTCTTCGAGAGGGCGTCGCCGCGGACCCCTTCAAGTCGGCGGAGTGGGACGAGCTCGCCCATGGACGTGGCTTCTCACAGGCCGTCGCGCCGGCACTGGGACCTCGCGCATGCTGTCCTACGGCGGAGACGTTGGGTCCGAGTTCGACAGCTGCGAGATCGTGGAGTCTGCGGATATCGTCACCGAGAGGTTGCCCGTATAGGCGCCTATGCGCGGGGAGGCACAATCACGTCGTATCGCACGGCCTTTCCGCGGATCGAATAGCTCGGCTTCGCCCCGGCAAGCGTGGGCCCCTTCGCCGGTCGTTTGACCACCACCTTGCGGGCGCCCGTGGCAAGGGCGGCGGCAAGCAGCTCCTCCTCGTCGTCGCAAGGGCTCTCGAGCCGCTGGAGCAGCTGGGCCTTCTTTTGGACGGCGGCGCTCTTCCTCCGCTCGGGGAACATGGGGTCGAGCAGGACGACGTCTGGTGACATGGCAGCGGGCCCGCCTGCTTCGTTCTGTCCCCGCCCGAATGCCAGCTCCCGCATGGCACGGATGCTGTCGCCCTCCACGAGCCTCATGCGCGAGACGGGCCCCTCGAGCTCGGGGACGAGCGCGGCGCGTCGCAGCGAGTCGGACAGAAGCGCGGCGAGCACGGGATCCCTCTCGTAGAGCGTCACCTCGAATCCCGCGGCGGCAAGCAGGAGCGAGTCCTCTCCCATGCCGGCGGTGGCGTCGATGGCATGAGGCGCTCCGTGCGCGGAGCCCATTCGCACCTTGGCCGCACGCACCAGGAGCTCCTGTTGCAGGCGGCCCTGCCTGATGCGGGGAAGCATCCGCGAGAGGTCCGGCAGCAGGCGCAGCTCCCCGCTCTCGAGGGAGAGGCCGTCTGCTCCCACGCAAAGCGCGAGAACGTCCGACTCAGGCGCCTTGTGCCCGCGTCTCGTGGCCGGGTTCGGGGCCTCGTCCACGTGGGAGCCGAGCCTTCGGGCGAGTCCCTCCGCCGTCGCCTCGTCTCCGCCGGGCAGCACGCGCACGACGAGGGACTCCGGCATGCGGGTCGGCGCACCGTCACGGCCAAGCGGCCGCTCCATCGGCATGCCATGCTCGTCTGCCTTGCCTTGCGCCTGCATTCCGTCCGCGCCTCCCTCGCCCTGTCGCGCCTCTCACGGGCGACATACGCAATTGTGCCCCGAGCGCTTGGGTCGCGCGCCCGGGGCACGAGCAAGTCGTCAGCTGGGGCGCCGGCTCAGGCGCGGGAGCCGGGACACGCCGAGCGAGATGACGAATTGCGTGATGGTGAGCGGCAGAAACCCGACGGCCGCGGCAAGCGAGGTGAAGCCGAAGACGTTCTGCATGGCGGTGGGCATGAGGAAGAAGTAGGCCATGCCCGAGCCCATCATGAGGAAGCGGCCCAGATAGGCGGAGGAGCGGCCGAGCTCCGCGAACAGGCGGAGCGGCATGAGGGGCGTCCGTGCGCTCCTCTCGCGAAGCACGAGCGCGGCGAGCGCCCCGTAATAGGCTATGGCGCGCGTACGCGAGGCGCCTGTGGGAACCGAAGGCGCCGTGGGGGGGGTTCTCGGGTGCCGGCTCCCTTGCGAGAGGGGATAATCGTAGGCACGGATGGCCGCCGGCATCGCCGTCCGCTGAGCCAGGAGGTGACGTGGCATGTCCGCAAAGGGGGGCTTCTCGTGGGGATTGCGTCCTGCGCGCTCGCGCTGTCGCTCGCGGCGTGCGGCGCGGGAGGCACGGGCTTCGGCGACGCATCGGGCGACGCCACGACGCAGGCCGCGAGCACCGAGGCGGCCGCCACGAAAGCCGCAACGGACGCGGCGACCGACGGCTCGAGCTCGGTGGCGAACCCCTGGACGGAGTGCGGATCGGTGAGCGAGGCGGCCGAGAAGGCGGGCTTCTCCATGGACGGCCCCGAGGACGTGGCCGGCTACAGCTTCTCCAGCGTGAGCGTCCTCGATGACGACCCCAAGATGATCCAGATCGTCTACTCCGACGCCGATGGCTCAGAGCTGACGATCCGCAAGGCGCCCGCCTCCGGCGACGCGGCGACCGACATCAGCGGCGACTACAACGACTACTCCGAGACGGGGACCGTGACGCAGGGCGGCCTGACCGCGTCCACGCGCGGCGAAGGTGGCAACGTCTGCGTGATGACGTGGACGAACGGCGGATACGACTTCTCGGTGAGCTGCTCCGCGGGCATCTCCACCGGCGTCGCCCAGAGCCTGCTGCAGATGGTCATGTAGCGCCCCTGCGGGCGTGCGCCTTGCCTATCTGTCTGCCGCTTGGGCGCCCAGGCGCGGGCGCGCCATGGCGTCCACGGCCGCGTATGCCAGGGCGCCCACGACATAGCTCACGAGGTCCAGCGAGTCCGAGACGCTGGGCCTCACGAGGACTGGTGCCACGTATTCCCAGAACAGGCCGCAGGGGACGATGAGCACGACGCACTGCCACCACCGCCTGAGCCGCGTGGCGGGGTGGACCAGGTCGAAGAGCAGGTTCACGTATGCGCAGAACGCGCAGCCGCCCACGATGTCGATGAGGTGCCCGTTCACGAGCCCGCCGAGCGCCCCGGGAATGCCGAGCGGCTTCAGCGCGTAGGCGACGAGGAGGAAGAGGGCGAAGCATGCCGCCAGGACGAGCGCATCGAGGCGGGCGGCCGCCCAGTCGCGAGACGAGCGCTGCCGCCCTAGCCTTCCGTGTGCGTCTGGCGCGCGCCTACCCACAGGTCGCGAAGAGCAGCAGGCCGAATGCGATGCCGAACCCGATGACGAAGACCCACCAGAAGCACCCGTGACCGCCGTCATCTGCCATGGTCGCATGCCTCCCCGTCGACTGCTTGCGATTGGGGCAAGTCTAGCATTGCCCGGCGACGCCAATCGGACCTGCCTCCCTGCCGTGCGGCATCGCCGCCCTGTTTGCTGGCATAATCGCATGTGCGCACAGGCGAAAGCATTCGAAAGCCCCGTCGCGGCGACGACGGCATGGGGGAGGGACGGCAATGGATTTCCTGGGGCTCGCGAAGGAGCGCTATTCGGTACGGAAGTTCTCTGACAAGCCGGTCGAGGACGAGAAGATAGGCAAGATCCTCGAGGCGGCAAACCTCGCGCCCTCTGCCTGCCACATCTTCCCGTTCCGCGTGTGGGTGTTCAAGAGCCCGGAGGCGCGCGAGAAGGTCGCGCAGACCACGCGCTTCACGTTCGGCGCGCCGGTCATCTTCTGCGTCGCCGCCGACCCCAGCAAGGCCTGGGTGCGCGCTTCCGACGGCAGGAACTTCGCCGACGTGGACGCCTCCATCGTGGGCACGCACATGATGCTGGAGACGGCCGACCTCGGCCTCGGCTCCACCTGGGTGGGGAGCTTCGACGCGCCGAAGCTCAAGGAGCTCTTCCCCGAGCTTGAGCCCTACGACCTGGTGGCACTCTTCCCCACGGGGTATCCCGCCGAGGACTGCGAGCCCTCGCCCAACCACTTCAAGCGCAACGGCGCGGCTTATTTCACGACGGTACTCTAGCGGCAGGCGCGCCCCGATAAGGCACGCTGCCGAGAAGGCGCGCCGCGGCCGGCGCGGACGAGAAGGGATGCGACATGCAGGACATCAAGGACGTCATCCTTGCCGAGGTCCCCGAGCCTGCGCGCGATTGCGCGCAGGAGCCTGTGGCGCTCACCGACGCCACGATGCAGGAGCGCAAGGCAAAGGTGCTTGCCGCCATGCGGGAGAAGGGGCTCGACTCCCTCGTGGTGTATGCGGACATGGAGCACGGCGGAAACTTCGAGTACCTTGTGGGCTACCTGCCGCGCTTCGAGGAGGCGCTCCTCGTGGCGCACTCGACGGGCGAGCTCTTCCTGCTGCTCGGCAACGAGACCCTGAACAAGGGCGACAAGGCCCGCCTGGCGGCCACGTCCATCCACACCCCGTTCTTCTCGCTCGCCAACCAGCCCATGGCGGGGGAGCGGCCCTTGGCCGACGTGCTGCGCGATGCCGGGCTTGCCGGCAAGCGCTGCGGCGTGGCGGGCTGGAAGCTCTTCACCTCCGCCACGGCGGACGACTCGCGCCTCTTCGACATCCCTGCCTACACCTTGGACGCCCTGTTCGAGGTGTGCGGCAAGGAGAACGTGACCAACGCGACGGACGTCTTCATCGGCCCGCACGGGGTGAGGCGCACCTGCAACGCCAACGAGCTCGCCCACTACGAGTTCGGCGCCTCGCTCGCGAGCGATGCCGTGCTCGACGCCATGGACGCCCTGGAGCCGGGCGTGACCGAGGTCGCCGTGGCCGACGGCATGCAGCGCCTGGGCCAGCACCCCACCGTCATAACGATCGCCACGTTCGGGCCGCGGTTCGTGAACGCCAACCTCTATCCCACGGCCAACGCCCTCAAGCTGGGACAGAGCGTTTCGCTCACCATCGGCTACAAGGGCGGCACCTCCTCGCGCGCCGGCTATGGCGTGAGGGGGCCCGAGGAGCTCGACGCCAGCCTGCGCGGCTATGTGGACGAGCTTGCGATCCCGTACTTCCACGCGATCACGGCCATGCTCTCCGAGGTGCATGTGGGCATGACGGGCGGCGAGCTCTACGAGCTGGTGGAGGGCATCTTCCCGAAGTCCGAGTTCGGCTGGAAGCTCAACCCGAGCCACCTCACGGCGGACGAGGAGTGGCTCTGCTCACCGGTCTCGCCGGGCTCTGACGAGCCTCTCGAGTCGGGCATGATGATCCAGACGGACCTCATCCCCTCCGTCGCGCCGTACGCGGGCGTCTCGATGGAGTCCACCTACGCGCTTGCCGACGAGCGGCTCCAGGCCGAGATGGCGGCCCAGTACCCCGCGATGTGGGAGCGCTTCCAGCAGAGGCGGCGCTACATCCAAGACGTGCAGCACGTGGCGCTCTCGCCCGAGGTCATGCCCCTCGCGAGCACGCTTGCCTACATCCGCCCGTACCTGCTCTCTCGCGCGGCGCTCTGCTACAAGGGCTAGGCGAGGGGATTGGCCGAAGGCGAGGCAGGCATGGCAGGCAAGGCGGGGTGGGGCGCCGCAGGGCTCCCCGGCGTCGTGGTCCCGGAGTCGGTCCGCAAGGCGCTCGCGCCCGACCCCGCGCTCGTCGAGCGTCCTCTCTCCGAGAGGGCCGTGTGGCACGGGTCGTTCTTCGACGTGAGCCACGTCGAGGTGGAACTCCCTAACGGCGAGCGCAAGCCGCGCGAGATCGTGAGACATCCCGGCGGCGCCGCAGTCCTGGCCGTGCGCGACGGCAGCATGTGCCTCGTGCGCCAATACCGCGTGCCGCAGGGCCGCGTGACCATCGAGATCCCGGCAGGCAAGCGCGACCCCGGCGAGACCCCCGCACAGACGGCCGCGCGCGAGCTCGAGGAGGAGACGGGCCTCGTCGCAAGCTCCTTGGAGTTCCTCGCCTCCACGAGCGGCATCCCGGGCTTCTCGGACGAGATAACGCGCGTCTATTTCGCGCGCGGCCTCAGCCGGGGCGCCGCGAGCCTGGACGACGACGAGTTCGTGAAGGTCGTGTGGCTGCCCGTGGACGACGTGCTCCAGGCCATCCGCGCCGACGTGGTGACGGACGTGAAGACCGTCGTCGCCGTGCTCGCCTACAAGGCGGGCCTCTGCGGCTAGCTGCGCGGCCTAGCCGAAGACCAGGTTCGAGATCTGCGTCTCGGAATCGTCGTCGGAGGCGAACTCCCAGCCGTCATCGCCCTTCTGGAGCTTGATGGTTATCTGCCCGAGCTCCTCGACGTCGGCGTCGTCGACCTCCTCGTAGTACAGCTCGAACATCTTCTTCACGATGCCGCTCTCGCCCTCGTTGACGTAGATGCTCTCGAGCTCGTCGGCATCCATGCTATAGACGTCCTGGCTGGCGGCGCTCAAGGCGGCCGAGACGTCGGGGTTGCTCACGGTCGCCAGCACCTCGGCCTGGTCGCCGTCGACGGAGACGCTGTCGATCTTGTAGTCGAACCTGCCGAGCGTGTGGTCCAGGAACTCGTTGACGTCTATGGTGCCGTCCTGGACATACTGGCTGATATCGCTGTCGGATGCGAGCTGGTCCTCGACGCTGTCGGCGACGCTGTCGTCGAGGTTCTTGAAGGTGTCGAGGTAGCTGGTCACATAGTCTTTTACCTGGTCCTCGTCGCTCTTGCCGCCGCATGCCGCAAGCCCGGTCGTGGTCACCAGCGCAAGCGCGCAGGCGACCAGTACCATGCAGGCCTTGCGAAGCACGTTCGTGCGAGATCTGTCCATAGCGCTCATCCCCCCGAATAGGATTCCGTCGTCCGTCGGCGCATGTGCGAGTCGTTCCCAAGCCGTCGCGGCGCCGTTTGGATTGTATGGGCGCGACCGTGCGTACCACGTCAGACCTTCGTACGGAACCGCCGAGGGCCTCGATGCGGCGCGCCAGCGGGCGGAGACGCACGAGGCCACGCGCTCGCGATCGCATGCGGTGGGCGCACAGACGGCTCGATCCAGGGGGGAAGACGCGAGGAGCCCAGCCAAGGCCTCGCCTGGCAGGGCTCCCGGATGCGTCGCGGAGGTGCGCCCTGTAGGATTCGAACCTACGACCGTCGGATTAGAAGTCCGGTGCTCTATCCAGCTGAGCTAAGGGCGCGTATGCGGGTGTGATTCTATCACTGGGCAGCCGCTCTGGCCGTGGGCCGCGCCTCGCCTGCGCGCGTTCCCGGAGGTGATGCCGCCGAATCCGCGAACGGGGCCGCTGGCGCCGCCACAGGCTCGTGCCAGCGCTCGGCAGAGGCGCGAATGCTTGGTTTTCGCCCGGCGATGCCCTGCCCATGAGTCATATACTGTAGTCTCCGATGGGTCGTGGAAGGAGCCGCGTTGATCTACACCCTGACGCTGAATCCAGCCGTGGATTATGTCATGCACCCGCTCACGCTCGACATGGGCTTCACGAATCGCTCCTCTCAGGAGGAGTTCCATTGCGGCGGCAATGGGATCAACGTCTCGAGCGTCCTCAACGAGCTAGGCGTGAGCAACGTCGCCATGGGCATCCTTGGCGGATTCACCGGCGACTACATCCTCGAGCATCTCCAGAACAAGGGCGTGACCTGCAACTTCGTGCGCCTCGACCGCGGCAACACGCGCATCAACGTCAAGCTCAACGGCATCGTCATGACCATGGTGAACGGCGTCGGGCCCAAGGTCCCGCAGTCCGCGATCGACGAGCTCTACGAGCGCATGGGCCGCATCGGCGAGGGGGATACGCTCGTGCTCACGGGCTCCATCCCCAAGACGCTCCCGGACACCATCTACGACATCATCATGCATCGCTTCGAGGGAGCGGGAATCCGCTTCGTGGTGGACGCCCCCGGGCAGGAGCTCATCAAGGCCCTGCCCCGCAAGCCCTTCCTCATCAAGCCCAACAACCACGAGGTGGGCAGGCTCTTCGGCGTCCATCCCGAGACGCCCGAGGAGGTCATGCCCTACGCGCACCTGCTGCACGAGCAGGGCGCCGCCAACGTGATCGTCTCGTGCGGCAAGCACGGCTCGGTGCTCGTGGACGCCGACGGCGGCGAGCACGTCACGCTCGTGCCGCCGTGCCGCCTCGTGAACGCCACCGGCGCGGGCGACTCGATGGTGGCAGGCTTCCTCGCGAAGGTGGACCAGGGCGCGGACTACGACACCGCCCTGCGCTTCGCGAGCTGCTGCGGATCGGCTACCGCCGCTTCCCGAGGGCTTGCGCGCAAGAGCACGGTGGAGCGCTATTTTGGTCTTCTCGAGCAGCTCATGCACGACAAGGGGCTGGACGAGCACGGCATGTCCCCCAAGGGCAAGGAGGCCGAGGGCAAGGCCTCGTCCGAGGGGAACCAGGCCGGCGAGGCGGACAAGGCCGCTTCCGGCAAGTAGATACGGCATTGATGGCAGGAAGAAGGCCTCCGAGAGGGGGCCTTCTTCCGGGGAAATTGGAGGTTTCCATGCTTGAAGGCGTCAACGCATCCGATGGCATCGGCATTGGCATCGCGCAGGTAGCGGTCGAGCCCGACCTCTCCTTCGTTCCTACCGCACCGGAGGATCCCAAGGCCGAGGAGAAGCGCTACGAGAACGCACGCGATGCGTTCGTCGCCAAGACCGAGGACCAGATCGCGGGCATGAGGGCCGGCGGCCTCGAGGAAGAGGCCGAGATCATGCAGGCCCACATCGACTTCGCCACCGACGACGAGATCCTCAGCATGGTGACGGACTCCATCGAGAGCGGCATGTGCGCCGAGCAGGCCGTCTCCGATGCCTACGACACGTACTACACGATGTTCTCCAACATGGAGGACCAGCTCTTCCGCGAGCGCGCCGCCGACGTGGCCGACGTCAAGAAGGGCCTGCTCGCAACGCTTCTGGGCAAGGACCTCGTGGACCTCTCGGTGCTTCCCGAGAACACCATCGTGGTCGTCGCGGACCTCACCCCGTCCATGACCGCCACGATTGACAAGGCGCACGTGGCCGGCATCGTCACCGAGACGGGCGGCCGCACCTCGCACTCCGCGATCATCGCGCGCGCCCTCGAGATCCCCGCGGTCCTCTCCGTCCCCGGCGCCTGCGACGCCATCCACAACGGCGACACCGTCGTGGTGAACGGCACGGCCGGCCATGTCCACGTGGACCCCACGCCCACCGAGCTCGAGGGCTACCGCGTCCGCGCACAGAAGCTCGCCGAGGAGAAGGCCGCTCTCGAGGCCTATCGCGGCAAGCCCACCGTCACGGCCGACGGCGACAAGGTCCTGCTCGTGGCCAACATCGGCAACCCGGACGACGCCAACGGCGCGGCCGAGCACGACGCCGAGGGCATCGGCCTGTTCCGCTCCGAGTTCCTCTTCATGGACGCGACCGAGCTCCCGAGCGAGGACGACCAGTTCTCCGCCTACCAGAAGGTCGCCATCCGCATGAAGGGCCAGCCGGTGATCATCCGCACGCTCGACGTGGGCGGCGACAAGGAGATCCCGTACCTGGACCTCAAGCATGAGGACAACCCCTTCATGGGCTTCCGCGCCGTGCGCTACTGCCTGGCCAACCCCGACCAGTACAAGGTCCAGCTCCGTGCCCTGCTGCGCGCCAGCGCCTTCGGCGACATCAAGATCATGCTCCCGCTCGTCACCTGCATCGACGAGGTGCGCCAGGCGAAGGCCCTGATCGAGGAGTGCAAGGCCGAGCTGCGTGCCGAGGGAACCTCCTTCAACGAGAACATCGAGGTCGGCACCATGATC
>CADBMC010000056.1 GCA_902795635.1 uncultured Coriobacteriaceae bacterium
AACTGCCGCCCCATCGAGTGGGGCGCCGACATCGTCACGCACTCCACCACGAAGTACCTGGACGGCCATGGCGTGGCCGTGGGCGGGGCCATCGTGGACTCCGGCAACTTCGACTGGATGGCCCATGCCGACAAGTTCCCCGGCCTCACGCAGCCGGACGAGTCCTACCACGGCATCGTCTACGCCGAGCGCTTCGGGCAGGGCGGCGCCTACATCACCAAGGCCACGAGCCAGCTCATGCGCGACTTCGGCTCCATCCAGAGCCCACAGAACGCCTTCTACCTGAACCTCGGCATCGAGAGCCTGCACGTGCGCATGCCGCAGCACTGCAAGAACGGCATGGCGGTGGCCAAGCTGCTCGCCGCATCGGACAAGGTGGGCGCCGTCGTGTACCCCAGCCTTCCGGGCGACGCCGGCTACGAGCTGGCGCAGAAGTACCTGCCGAACGGGAGCTGCGGCGTCGTGAGCTGCGAGATCGCCGGCGGCCGCGCCGCGGCGACGCGCTTTCTGGAGGCCCTGCGGCTCATCTCCATCGAGACCCATGTGGCCGACGCCCGCAGCTGCTGCCTGCATCCCGCGAGCTCCACGCATCGCCAGATGACCGACGACGAGCTCCGCGCGGCGGGCATCAGCCCCGCGCTCGTGCGCATCTCCTGCGGCCTCGAGGGCACGGACGACCTCGTGGCCGACGTCGCCCAGGCGCTCGAGCAGGTGTAAGGGACTGCCGGGGCACGGACGGGACGCCAACGGCCCACGCACAGGCCTTGCCCGCCCGTGCCCCACGCTCCCCACGTTCCCCGCGCGCCATCCGACGCCGGGCATGACGAATGCCGAAACTTTCCCCTCCCAGCGCCGGGGCCGTGAATCTGAGCGATAATGGCGGCTCCGAAGCATTCTCTAGGAATCGTTTGGGTGACGTCATGCGGAGAGACCTCAGGGGAAGCGGAACAAGGAGCGGCACGAACGGCCAGAGGCACATGGCCACGCCTCGGCCGACGCCGCGCACGGACGGGCGGCAGAGGCCGAGGCGCGAGCCGGTGCGCTCGCCTGAGCGCGCATACGCGCCCTCCAACTGGAAGGACAGCCGACGCAACACCCAGAGCGTGGTCATCGTCCTGGCCATCATCGCCGCGCTCGTCCTCGGCGGCGTCTTCGCCTGGACGCACCGCTCCGTCACCGTCTCGGTGGACGGCACGCATCGCTCCTACACGATCGGCACCACCGTCCAACAGGTGTTCGACGAGGAGAAGCCGGGCGTCACGGCCGGCAACCTCGTGAGCGTGAACGGCAACCTGATCACCGAAGGCGGCGGGGACCCCTACTCCGCCACGGTGGACGGCAAGGCAATCAGCCCCTCCAAGGCGAAGGAACGCGGCATAAAGGGCGGCGAGGACATCGCCTTCTCCAACGGGGCCGACAAGACCGAGGACTACGACGAGACCACGGTCGACGTCGCGCCGAAGCTCTTGATGGACGGCAACGCCGGGGCCGTGAGCTACATCTCGCAGTGGGGCAAGGCCGGCAAAGCCACCGTGCGCACGGGCAAGGTCTCGGGCGAGACGGCCCAGACAGTCACGACGCCTGCCCAGGACTGCGTGGTGACGGTGAAGAACATCACGCCAGCCGACGGCAGGAAGCTCGTCGCGCTCACCTTCGACGACGGCCCGAGCGACTACACGGAGCGCTACCTGCAGATCCTGAAGGAGCACGGGGCCGTGGCCACCTTCTTCTGCCTGGGCTCGAAGGTCGAGGCCAGCCCCGACCTGGCAAAGGAGATCGTCGACTCCGGCTGCCAGATCGCAAGCCACAGCTACTCGCATCCGCAGCTCACGTCGCTGGACGCAGCCGGCGTCCAGAGCGAGCTCTCCACCTCGTTCGCCGACATCTCCAACGCCACCAGCGTCCAGACGACCGCCTTCCGCCCGCCCTACGGCGCGTTCAACCAGGAGACGTGGCTGAAGACCCAGGGGCTCGCCACCGTGTCCGTCATCTGGAACATGGACAGCCGCGACTGGGCCCGGCCAGGGGCGGACGCCATCGTCAGCAACTCCTGCGACGGCATCCAGCCGGGCTACATCATCCTCATGCACGACGGCGGCGGCAACCGCGACCAGGACCTCGAGGCCCTGCCGCAGATCATCGACCGCCTCAAGTCCGAGGGCTATACGTTCGTCACCATCAGCGACCTGCTTGCCTCCGACAGCTCCATCCCCTCGGAGGTCGCGAGCTGCGACGAGACGATGCCCTCGGACGCCGTCTGGCCCACCGAGGTGGGATAGCGGCGCGGCGCCGCATCCGCATGGCACGCAGAACGGCCGCCCACGGGATTCCCGCGGGCGGCCGTCCTGGCATCTGCCCTGTTGGACCAGCGACGCTCGGAGCTGCGCCTACAGGCGCGCGGAGATCTCCTTCGCAAGCGTCGAGAGGATCACGTAGCACGACGTGGCGCCGGCATCGAGGTGCCCGATGCTGCGCTCGCCCAGGCGTGCCGCGCGGCCGAGCTTGGCCTGCATGCCCTCGGTGCTCTTCCATCCGCGCTCGGCGCCCTCGGACATGGCCGAGAGGCAGTCCGCGAAGCCCTTGCCTGCCGCCTCTGCCTCGTTGAAGGCGTCGCGCGCCGGCATGATCGTGTCCACGAGCGTCTTGTCGCCCGGCTTCGCGCCGGCAAGGTCCATGAGAGCCTCCGCCGCGTCCGCCAGGGCCTCGCCGAACTCGGGAGCGCCGATCTCGGCCACGCCGTCCAGATCGTCGGCTATGGTGTCGAAGAAGGTGCCATAGATCGGGCCCATCGAGCCGCCGATGTCGTCCACCAGGGTGTCCCCGATGGTCTCGAGCGCGTCGGAGAGCGACCCGCCCACGTCGATGCGGTCCTTGGCGAGCATGAAGCCCTTGTTCATGTTGACGCCGTGGTCGCCGTCGCCGGTCGCGCCGTCGATCTCGCTCAGGCGGTCCTTGCTCTCGTGGATCGCCTCGCACAGGGCGAGCGCGACGCCCGCCGAGCCCTCGTTCCTGATCGTCTCTGCCATGGCCCTTCCTCCTTGGATGCCGAATGCGCCATACGCCGCGCGCGGCCGCTACTGCTGCACGAGGGCAGGCGTCCTCACCGGCATGTCGATGCATTCCTTGAGCTCGTCGTCGAGCCTCATGAGCGTGAGCGTGATGCCGTTCATCTCCAGCGAGGTGAAGTAGTTGCCCACGTAGGAGCGGTAGACCGAGATGCCGCGGTCGCGCAGGTCGTCGAAGACGCGCGCTGCCAGGATGTACTGCTCCATCACCGGCGTGGCGCCCAGGCCGGAGATGAGCAGCGCCACCTCGTCGCCCTCGCCGAAGGGGACGTCGGCGCACACGGCCTCGACCATCTCGTCGGCCATTCCGCGGGCGTCCTTGAGGGGCTCGACGCGCACGCCCGGCTCGCCGTGGTGGCCGATGCCCACCTCCATGGTGCCCGGCTCGATGGAGAAGTTCGGCTTGCCGTTCGAAGGGATGGTGCACGGCGCCAGGCCGATGCCGATGGAGCGCGTGTTGTCGATGGCCTTTTGCGCGCAGGCGATGACCTCCTCGAGCGAGCCGCCCATCGCGGCCTTCGCGCCGCCGCACTTCCACATGAAGACCTCGCCTGCCACGCCGCGGCGCTTGTCGGGCTCGTCCTTCGAGGCGGAGGCCACGTCGTCGTTGGCGACGACGCGCTCGACCTCGATGCCGGCCTTCTTGGCCTTGCGCATGGCCATCTTCACGTTCATGTTGTCGCCGGCGTAGTTGCCGTAGAGGATGGCGACGCCCTTGCCCTGGTCGGCCTCCGCCACGCACTGCTCGAACGCCTTCGCGGTCGGCGAGGAGAAGATCTCGCCCACGGCCACCGCGTCCACCATGTTCTGCCCGCAGTAGCCGATGAAGGCGGGCCAGTGGCCGGAGCCGCCGCCCGTCACGATGCCGACGCGCGGCTCGCCGCCGCAGAAGTTGGAGACCACCGTGCGCGGGTTCGCCTCGGAGCGATGGACGATCTCCTTGTTGGCCTCGAGAAAGCCCGGAAGCATGTCCTCGACGAGTTGATCGGGATCGTTGATGATTCGCTGCATCGATGCCCCTTTGCTCTCATGCATGCCCGGTTGCCAAGGCATGCCCGGTTGCCGAAGTGACGGCATCTTGAGGGTATCACTGAGCCGGGCCTTCGCGCGCTGCCTCCGATGCGGGGCGCGCCTTGAGGCGTGCCCCGCAGAGCGGGCGGCAGCCTAGAGCCTGGTGATGCCGAAGACGACCTTGATGGGCTTGGCCTCGAAGTTGAACAGCTGGTACGAGGTGCCGCCTGCCGAGCCCTGCCCGTCGGGCAGGGCTCGGCCATCGTCGCCGTATGCCACCTCGTCGGCGCCCAAGGAGTCGCTAGTCCGCCAGCTGCAGGCCAGGGCCGGGCTCGCGACGGGCGTCGACCTCGTCGGCGATGCGCTCGAGGTTCGCGAGGCCCTTCACGGCGAGCTCCTCGCCCGTGTCGGCGAAGCGGCGCCAGATGGCGCAGTTGCCGGCCAGCTCCTCGAAGTTCGGGTCGAAGGACTCGATGACGCAGTAGCCGTCGTAGTCGATGTCCTCGAGCGCGTTGAAGAACTCGTGGAAGTTCACCATGCCGGTGCCGGGGATGCCGCGCTGGTTCTCGTTGACGTGCACGTAGCCCAGGTACTTCTTGCCGCACAGCCTCACGGGGTCGGTGAAGTTCTGCTCCTCGTGCGACATGTGGAAGCAGTCCAGGTGGACGCCCATGTTGGGAGTGCCCACGGCCTTGCAATACTCCACGCCCTCGAGCGCGGTGTTGATGAAGTGGGTCTCGAAGCGGTTGCATGGCTCCACGCAGATCTTGAGCTCGGGGTATGTCTCGAGCGCGTACTCGGCCACCTCGCGCATGCACGCGACGGACCACGCCCACTCCTGCTTCGTCTTCATCTTCTTGGTGAGGTAGCCCCACCCGGCGTAGTTGACGCCGCCGGTGATCGTGGCGCCGATCTCCTTCGAGACGTCCACCATCAGCTTCATGTGGCGCACGGCCGCCGCGCGGACCTCGGGGTCGGGCGAGATGGGGTTCGTGTCGAAGCCGAGGGTCGTGGTGGTGACGGGCGTCAGGCCGGTCTTGGCGAGCTCGGCCTTCACCTTCTCCACAGGGAACGTGTCGGGATGCGCCACGGCGAAGTCGATGACCTTGAACCCGAGCTCGTCGGCCTTGGAGATGACCCACAGGTCCTTCTCCTCGAAGACCTCGCTCCAGATGAACGTGTCAACGCCGAACTTGAACTTCCTCATGTGGTCTCCTCCCAGCGCCTCGCGCGGTTGCCGTATGCCTCGTCCCGGATGCGTGCGCCGTCCCTACTGCTTGTAGCCTCCGCACAGCTGATGGCGCATCGGGGCGTCCTCCATGATCTTGGTGAACTCGACGGGAGGGTTGAAGTGGTTGTCGTTCGCGTCGTCGTTGCAGCGCGAGACCTCGCCGACGATGAGCTCATCGCCCACGGCCTCGAAGGCGTGGTAGAGGTACGGGGTGATGTAGATGGAGTCGCCTGGGGCAATATCGACGTAGCCGCCCGCCTCAACAGTGGTGGGGATGCCGTCGACGCGCAGGTGGACGTCGCCCTTGAGGTCCTTCTGGTAGCCGTCGAACTCGGGCGTGGAGTTCCACACGTACACCCTCAGGGTGCCGCCGGCTCGGTTGATGATGTCCTCGCTCTTGAAGTAGTGGAAGTGGCACGGCAGGAGCTGGCCCTCCTTCATGATGAGGTACTTCTCGCAGTAGACCCTGCCGGTCTCGGGCTTGAAGGGCTCGCCGTTGCGCAGCGTGAACAGAACGCAGCCGGTGTGGTCGAAGTCGCCGGAATCGTAGTCGGTGACGTCCCAGCCCATGGCGACCCTGCGCATGTACTCGGTCTCCGCCTTGCGCCGCTCCCACTCCTCGGGGGTCCAGAACGCGAATCCCGGCAGGTTCACGTGCCAGCGCTTGCAAGCCTCGATCGCCCAGTCGATTCCGTCGTCGATAACCGAACGCTTCATCGATGTCTCCATCCGTATGGCCCTACACGACATGACAATATATGACCAATCATAGACGATTGGCCCTCTGCCCCTGCATCATCACATACCGGGCGCGCCACTGGCGCGCATGCCGTTCGGCTGGGCCACCGGCGGAGGCACGGCGCATGCCAACGGCTGCCGTGCGTCACCTGCCGAGGAGCCGGGGCTTGATGGCCTCCACCACCTGCAGGTCGGCGGGGAGCCACGCCACCGAGTCGATGTCGTCCGGCCCGAGCCATCGCTGCGCCTCGTGCTCGAGCATCTCGTAGCCCGAGCGAAGAGTGCACACGTAGCAGCGCATGCGCAGGTGGAAGGCGGGGTAGTCGTAGCCGACCTCGCACAGGAGCTCCCCCACCTCGAGCGAGGCGGCCATCTCCTCCTCTATCTCGCGCGCCAGCGCCTGCTTGGGCGATTCCCCAGGCTCCACCTTGCCGCCGGGGAACTCCCAGCCGTCCTTGAACTCGCCATACCCGCGCTGCATGGCAAGGACCTTGTCGCCCTTGCGTATGACGGCGGCGACGACGTCGACCGTCCTTCGTGGCACCGTCATCGCGCCCCCTCCTCCGCAGCCTGGGACAGGAGCCCGAGCAGATCCTCCTCCCGGCTCGCGACCCAGGTGGGCCGGGGCGCGTCCGGCCCCTCGGGCATGGCGTTGCCTCTGCGGTTGAGCCAGACCACCGGCATGCCAGCCGCCACGGCGCCCGCCACGTCCGCGCCGAACGAGTCCCCCACGAACACGCAGCGCTCGGGCTTCGTGCCTGCGCGCTCGCACGCCATGAGGAAGATGCGCGGGTCGGGCTTCGCCACGCCCACCTCGCTGGACACGACCACCTCCTCGGGGCCCACCCAGCGCCCGAGCCCGAGCGCCTCCACCTTCTTGCGCTGGTGGGCGGCCGGCCCGTTGGTGATGATGCCGGGCGGCAGGTTGCCCGCGCACCAGTCGAGCAGGGCCACGATCGCAGGCGACAAGCGGATGTCGCTCTCCTGGGCAGCCGCGTAGATGCCCTGCATGCGCAGGCAGTCCGCGTCCCCCACCTCGATGCCGAAGTCCGCG
>CADBMC010000057.1 GCA_902795635.1 uncultured Coriobacteriaceae bacterium
CAGGGAAGCAATGCTTTATCTCTCTCAAATGCTGGGGAAACCCGTTACCTGCGCCGACGGCGAGGTCATCGGCCATATCTCCGATTTGGCCATCCAGACCGGCGAGGTGTTTCCGCGCATCACCAGCTTGGCCTTCAAGGGCCCGGGCAATGTGCCCTTTATGATCAGCTGGCGCAAATATGTCGCCGAGTTCGACGGCGAGAAGGTGCTGCTGGACGTGAACGCCGAGGGCATCCGATTCAGCTACCTGCAGCCCGACGAGGTCCTCATCGCGCGCGACCTGCTCAACAAGCAGATCGTGGACACGCGCGGGATGAAGGTCGTCCGCGTGAACGACCTCAAGCTCTCCGACACGGGCTCCAGCCTGCGCCTGCTCGGCGCCGAGGTGGGCATGCGCGGCATCCTGCGCTCCATCTCGCCGAAGCTCGAGGCCTTCGCCCTGAAGGTGGCCAAGGCGTTCGGCACCAGCATCCCCGAGCAGGTCATCGCCTGGAACTACATGGACCTGCTCGACCGCGACCTCTCCAACGTGAAGCTCTCCGTCTCGCACAAGACGCTCGACGAGCTCCACCCTGCCGACATCGCCGACATCATCGAGCAGCTCGACCCGCGCCTGCGCGCGCAGGTGTTCGCCCAGCTCGACGACGACCAGGCCGCCGAGGCCATGGCCGAGCTCGACGACGACGAGGTGGCCGCCAGCATCGTCGACGACATGACCGAGGCCGACGCCTCGAAGATGCTCTCCGAGATGGACCCGGACGACGCCGCCGACCTGGTGAGCGAGCTCGGCCACGAGAAGGCGGAGAAGCTCCTGAGGCTCATGGGCGTGAACGAGCGCCGCGCCATCGACCAGCTGCTGGGATACCGCGACGACACCGCCGGCCGCATCATGACCAGCGAGTTCGTCTCCATGCCCGAGCGCGGCACCATAGGCGACGCCGTGGAGCGGATCCGCGGGCTCGACGAGGACTTCGAGACCGTCTACTACGTGTACACGACCGACGACAAGGGAAGGCTGTCCGGCGTCGTGACGCTGCACGAGCTCGTGGTGGAGCAGCCCGACGTCGTCCTCGCCGACGTGGCGCACGAGGCCACGGCCACCGTGGGCCCCGACGACGACCAGGAGGACGTCGCCGAGACGATGAACAAGTACAACCTCCTCTCGATCCCGGTCATCGACGACAAGCGCAAGATCCTGGGCATCGTGACCATCGACGACGCGTTCGACGTCCTGGAGGAGGAGCACGAGGAGGACCTCCAGATCGCCGGCGCCCATACCTCCGACGCCTCCTCCGACGAGTCGGGCCACGTGCTCATGCGCCTGCTCTCGAGCGAGATGTGGCTCTTCTTCTGGGTCGTGGGCTTCGCCGTGCTGCTGGTGGCCTCCGCCCTCGCGTGCGGGGACATCACGCCCGGCCTGCTGTTCGGCATCGCGCTGCCCGCGGCCCTGCACGCAGCCGACACGATGGTGCGCCATGTGACGAACTTCTTCCTGGAATACGACGAGGACGACGAGGACGCACCCTCCATGCTCGGCTTCGCGCTGCGCGGCATCGGCGCCTCGGTGGTGTACGCGGGCCTCATGCTCGCGCTCGTCGCCGTGGCCGACGCCGTCCTCTCTGCCTCCTCGCCAATCGGGGCCGACGGGGCCTCGGCGCTGCTCGGGCGTCCCCTCTCGGCGAGCTTCCTGGTGGCCGCTGCCACCATCGTGGTCGCCTTCGCGCTCGCGCCGGCCTTCCTGGCGGCGCTGCGCTCGCGCGACCGCGCTGGCAAGGACATGAGCGGGCAGGCCATGCGCGGCGTCGCGCTGGCGCTGGCAACGGTCGTGTTCGTGGCCGTGGCGCTTGCCGTCATCTGCGCAGGGACGGTCGCATAGCATGGCGCGCACGACGAAGAAGGACGAGGCCAAGGCGACGGGGCGCGTCGGACGGCTCAAGATGGTCCTCGCGGCCATGGGTCCGGGGATCCTCACGGCCTTCGCCGGCAACGACGCCGGCGGCATCGCCACCTACTCGAGCGCAGGCGCCTCCTATGGCTTCGGCCAGCTGTGGACGATACTTGCCACCGGGTTCCTGCTCATCGTGGTGCAGGAGACGGCGGCACGCATGTCGTGCGTCACGGGCAAGGGCTTCGCCTCGCTCATCCGCGAGGAGTTCGGCATCCGCAAGAGCGCGCTGGCGATGCTTGCCCTCGTGGCGTCCAACATCATGGTCACCATCTCGGAGTTCGCCGGCATCGCCGCCGGCATGGAGCTCTTCGGCGTGCCCGTCGTGCTCTCGGTGCCCGTCGCGGCGGTGCTCGTGTGGATGCTCACGCTGGGAGGCTCCTACAAGCGCGTCGAGAAGATCCTGCTCGCCATCTCCTGCGTGTTCCTCACCTACATCATCGCGGGCGTCATCGCCAAGCCGGACTGGGGCAAGGCGATCATGAGCACCTTCGTGCCGCAGCTCTCCTCCGACCCCTCCTACATCGGCATGCTCGTCGCCATCATCGGCACCACCGTCTCGCCGTACATGCTCTTCATGGTTGGCGCGAACATCGTCGACAAGAACCTCGGGACGAAGGACCTGTTCTCGCAGCGCATCGACAACGTGAGCGGGGCCATCGTGGCCCAGATGATCTCCTGGTTCATCGTGCTCACCACGGCCACCGTGCTCTACCCGGCGGGCATAACGGTGGATTCCGCGGCGGAGGCCGCCCAGGCGCTCGTGCCGCTGGTCGGCGACAACGCCGGCACGCTCTTCGCAGTGGGCCTGGTGGGCGCCTCGTTCTTGGCCGCTTGCGTGCTGCCGGGCGTCACGGCGAGCGCCGTGTGCGAGGCCTTCGGCTGGGAGCGCGGCACCGGCTCCACCCGCGAGGAGGCGCCTGCCTACCACGGCATCCTCACCGCGGTGATCGTGGCGTCGGCGGCCGTGGTGATGCTTCCGGGCGTGAACCTCTTCGGCATCATGCTGGTGGCCCAGGTCGTGAACGGCGTGCTCCTCCCCGTCCTGCTCGTGTGCATGGCGAAGATCGCCTCGAACCGCCACGTGATGGGCAAGTACGTGAACGGCAGGCTCTGGAATGCGATCACCTGGGCGACCATCGTCATAGTGATCGTGCTCACCGTCGTGATGTTCGCGCTGCAGGCGATGGGCTACTAGGTGGCCGGCACGGCAGCGGGAACATGAAAGACGCGCGTCAGGCACCGAATCTCACGGGCATCTGACGCGCGTCTCGCTTGCTGGCATCGTACCTTGTCGGATGGGCGCCTCCTGGGGCGCACGCCTTACTTGCTGGCCTCGTCGAACTCGTCCTTGAAGGCCTTCCACATGCCCTTGGTCTTGCCGAGCTGCCTGCCCACGGCGCGGGCAGCGTCGGAGACGTTGGGCTTGGCGGCGGGCTCGCTGCCGTCCTCGTAGGAGCCCTGCACGGCGGTGCTGCCCGACTCCGCCGGCTGCACCTCGACCGAGCCTGCGCCCACCTCGGGCACGGCAGGCTCGTCCTCGGTGGCCTCGCGGTAGGCGCGGCGCGCCTTGCCCACCAGCCTGCCGGCCTGGTAGGCGCCCTTGTCGATGGCCTCGGCAGCCTGCTTGCCGGCGACGCGGCCGTTCTCCTTCATGCGCGCGGTGGCCTCGCCGGCCTTCGCCGCCGCCCCGCCCGAGAGCTGCAGGTTCGCGGCGGCATCCTCCACCACCATGTAGCCGTCGCCCTTCGGGCTGTAGCCCGCCATCATTCCCGAGGGGATCTCCAGGGTGCCCACGAGCGAGCGGGCCACGCCGCCGTCGCCCACGCACAGGAATGCGACGTCACCCGAATCCAGGTCGAAGCGGACGTCCGAGATGTAGCCCAGGTCCTTGCCGGAGCGGGTGTGCACGTCCATGCCGGCCCAGAGGATGCAGCTGTCCCAGTCGAGCTTGAGCCGCGCGCGGGCGCCGTCGTCGAAGGCACCCGGGTCGTCCGCAGGGACGACGAGCTCGCGGTCGCGGATCTCCAAAATGGAATCGAGCGCGCAGAACACGTCGTCGCGCTTGACCATCCCGGCCACGTCGGGCCGGCTTATGAGGATGCCCACGACCTGCCTGCCGTTGGGGGAGAAGACGACCTGGTGCACCTTGCCCAGGCGCTTGTCGTGGCGAGGCTTGCCGTTGCGGCGCACCTTCTTCTCCTCAGGCAGGGGCTGGACCGCCTTGAGGCCCATGAGGTCGCTCAGCATGCATGGACGCATCGGGTAGCTCCTCCTGCCGCGCCGTCTCTCCTAGTCCTCGGCGGGATGCTCGACGTCCTCCACGCTCACGGAGGTTGCCTCGGCCGTGTTGGCAGCGGAGATGCCATCGATGGCGGTGTTCACCTTGTCGGCGACGTCCTTCACCGTGGAGGCGACCTGCGTGGAGGAGCTGGAGACCTGGCTGGAGAGCGAGGAGCGCACCTGCTCCATGCGCTCGCGGGCGGCATCCACCTTTGCGCGCAGCTCGTCGGTGGCGATGTCCACCTGCGGGCGCATGTTGGTGAAGCGGTCGGCCACGGCGCGGGAGCCCTGCTCGTAGGTGTCCATCGCGCTGTCCCAGGCGTCGTTCATGGCGTCTGCCGCCATGGCGCGGCTCTCCGCGCCGGAGCGGGGCGCGAGCATCATGCCCACGACGACGCCCACCGCGGCCCCGACGACGCCGCCCAGAAAGAACCCAAGAGTGCCGTGCTTGCCCATTTCCGTACCTCCTGTCGCCGGGACTAGCTGTCGCTTCCGTTGAGAGGGGCAGCGTCCGCTTCGTCTACCGCCGGCGCGAGGGCGCCGGCCGCACATTCCTAATCCTGTTCCCCATTATCCCCGACGCCTGACGTCGCTCCCGTGAAGGAGCCCTCATCGTCTGCCGACGGGTTTGTTTGATCTTCCTTATCGTTGACCGAGTCGTAGAGCGCCGCGAGGCCGGCAACCGTGGCGTCCACGTCCGGGACCGGGTCCTCGCCGCCGGAGTAGGCCCAGTCCAGCAGCCACGCTGCCGAGGAGAGGCAGGCGGATGCCAGGACGTCGTCCGGGCAGTCAAGCTCTATCTCGTAGTCGCGGCCGCCGATGGAGCGCGTGCGCCCGCGCGAGATGTCGCCCGCACGCTCGGTGAGCGCCATGAGCTCCACCGCCACGTGCTCGAGCAGGTGCGCCACGTCGGTATCGCGCACGACCCCGCCGAAGGTGGGGGCTGCGTCGCCCACGCACGCGTGCCCCGCGATGCCGGGGACGAGGGCCAGGATGCGGTTCGTGCCCTCGGGGTCGTCGTTCGTCTTGAGGGGGCCGCCCTCCGCGATGTGCACGCGGGCCGCCATCGTGCGCGGGCCCACCTCCACGCGGTCGATGTCGATGAGCTGCCCGGAGAACGCCTCGGCCGTGGCGGCGTCCTCGGCGGCCGCGGCGGCAGGCACGGCGGCGCTGGCGGCGTCCTCG
>CADBMC010000058.1 GCA_902795635.1 uncultured Coriobacteriaceae bacterium
ACGTTGAGGTCCTCGTCGAAGGTGTAGACCAGGGGCACGCCGGTGGGGATATTCACACCGACAATCTCGTCATCGGAGAGCTTGTCGAACTGCTTCACGAGCGCGCGCAGGCTGTTGCCGTGGGCGGCGATCAGGACGCGCTTGCCGGCCTTCATCTGCGGGAGGATCTCGTTCTCGAAGTACGGCCAGGCACGGGCGATCGTGTCCTTGAGGCACTCGGTGTAGGGCAGGTCGGCGGGGTCGACGTCGCGGTAGGCGTCCTGGGTGTGCGGGTCGCGCTCGTCGCCGGGCTTGAGGGCGGGCGGCTGGACGTCGAAGCTGCGGCGCCAGATCTTGACCTGGTCCTCGCCGTACTTGGCGGCGGTGTCGGCCTTGTTGAGGCCCTGCAGGGCGCCGTAGTGGCGCTCGTTCAGGCGCCAGGTCTTGATGACGGGCAGCCACTCGCGGTCCATGTTCTCGAGCACGAGGTTCAGGGTATGGATGGCGCGCTTGAGGTAGGAGGTGTAGCAGAGGTCGAAGTCGTAGCCGGCCTCCTTGAGCGCCTTGCCGCCGGCAGCGGCCTCCTTGCGGCCCGTCTCGGAGAGGTCGACGTCGGTCCAGCCGGTGAAGAGGTTGAGCTTGTTCCACTCGCTCTCGCCGTGGCGGATGATGACCAGGGTCATGGTCTTGTCGCTCATGGGATTCCTTTCTCGTCGTTGGGCGCGTCGCCGCAGGAAGCGGTCGGCTTGGGCGGAGCGCCATATGCCATCATCATTGTAGCCGCCATGGGCGGCAATCCCCGCTATGGGGAAGAACCCATGCACTTTGCGTGGCGTCTGCATGGTTTCGGTGAGAATGGATATAGTAACCGTAGGTTAACTAATCGGCCGCCAAGGCCGGCAACGCGGGAGGGGCCCGCGCGTCCGGAAGGCGGCATGGTCGGAAGGAGGCACACATGGGAGTCGCAGACATCCTCATCATCGCCGCCATCGCTGTCGTCGCCTTCCTGTGCGTGCGCTCGATCGTGCGTTCTGCCAGGAACGGGGGCGAGTGCGCCACCTGCCCGAGCGGCGCCCTGTGCTCCGCCGCCGACCGCAAGGCCGGCCGCTGCATGGCGACGGACGACATGCTCAAGCGCATGGAGGCTGCGGCCGACCAGCTGCCGACTCCCAAGGCCCGCTAGCCCAGGCAACGCGTGCGTTCCGGCCGCGCCCACCTGCCGGAGGGGCAACGCGTCGAAACGGCGCCGAAACACAGATATGCAACAGTGTTCGATGCATTCGCTTGCCTGCGCCCAGAGCGCCGTCCGAAGGGATCGGGTCACACAATGGCGACCGACCAGAACGTAGACTTCGTCCTGCGCACCGTCGAGGGACGTGACATTCGCTTCATCCGCCTGTGGTTCACCGACATGCTCGGCAACCTCAAGTCCTTCTCAATCTCCCCGGAGGACCTGGAGGAGGCCTTCGACGAGGGCGTCGGCTTCGACGGCTCGGCAGTGGACGGCTTCGCCCACCGCGAGGAGTCCGACATGCTCGCCTTCCCCGATCCCGCCACCTTCCAGGTGCTGCCGTGGCGCCCCAAGGAGTCGGGCGTGGCCCGCATGTTCTGCGACATCAAGACGCCCGAGTTCGAGCCCTTCGACGGCGACCCGCGCGCCTGCCTGCGCAGGGTCTTCCGCGCGGCCGATGCGAAGGGGCTCGTCGCCAACGTGGGCCCCGAGATCGAGTACTTCTACTTCGCCGACTCCAAGGTGCCCCGCATCGTGGACGACGCGGGCTACTTCGACCTCACGCCGTGGGACTCCGCCCATGAGCTCAGGCGCGACACCACGCTCACGCTCGAGAAGATGTCGATCCCGGTGGAGTACTCCTTCCACGCCGAGTCGCCCTCGCAGAACTGCGTGGAGCTGCGCTACGCCGAGGCGCTTTCCTGCGCCGACAACATCATGACGGCGCGGCTGGTCATCAAGCAGATGGCCTCCGAGAACGACATGTTCGCCTCGTTCATGCCGAAGCCCTTCAGCGACGCCGAGGGCTCCGGGATGTTCCTGCAGCAGTCGCTGTTCGACCACGACGGCAACAACGTCTTCTGGCAGGAGGAGGAGCGCGACGGGCTGCACCTCTCCGACCTCGCCCGCTCCTACATCGCCGGGCTCATCAAGTACGCGCCCGAGTACCTCATGGTCACGAACCCCACGGTGAACTCATACAAGCGCCTGGCGGGCCATCCCAACGTCCCTGGCGTCGCCTGCTGGGGCAGGAGGAACCGCTCCGCGCTCGTGCGCATCCCCACCTACAAGCCGGGCAAGCCGCTCTCCACGCGCGTCCAGCTGCGCTGCCCCGACCCCACCTGCAACCCCTACCTGGGCATCGCGGCCACCATCGCCGCCGGCCTCAAGGGCATCGAGGACGGGCTGGAGCTCGGGCCCGAGCTGCTCTCCTGCGATGCCGACCTCAGCGTCGCCGAGCTGCGAAAGAAGGGCTTCACGCCGCTGCCGCGCAGCCTTGGCGAGGCGGCCGACGCGTTCGAGGCGAGCGACCTCATGCGTGAGACCTTGGGCGAGCACATCTTCTCGTACCTGCTCAACGCCAAGCGCGCCGAGTGGGAGGAGTACAACGCCACCGTCACCGAGTGGGAGCGCGAGCACTACTACGCCGGCTTCTGATGCCCCGGTGTCCCAAAGCCCGAGGCGAAGCGGTTGCTCATGGCGCATGTCCCTTGCGGGCGTGCGCCATTCTCTTCCCGCGCTCTTCCCGGCACCGGGGGCCTGCCGCTTCGTCGCCGCCCGCGGAGGCCGGCGTCGCTCCCGCGCAGAGGGCGATTGTTTCCCGCGTGGAGGCGATTTGGTTCCCGCGGCCTCGAATATTCGAATTTGTATACACAACACCAAAAAATTTCGCTATAGTTATGCAGAGCGATGCGTAAACATCGTCATAATATGTGACAGTCTTGTTAACGAAGCCGCATGTCAGCCGCGTGCATCGGGTGATGGCAGAGAATGTGCCCATTCATCGGATGCTGCGTCGGGCCGTCACGGGCAAAGGGGGAGAGATGGCAGGCATCGGGTCTTCGAATCTGCTCAACATGACGCGGCGCGGCTTCCTGGGCGCCGCCGCTGCGGCCGGGGCGGGGCTCCTCGCCGGATGCGGCAGCTCGGCCTCGTCGGGCAGCGGCACGACGGCAGCGACCGAGGCGGCGACGACCGACGACGGTACCTACACGCTGGTCGAGGACGGCAAGCTCACCGTCGCCTCCGACCTCGCCTTCCCGCCGTTCGACTCGCTCGATGGCGACACCCCCGTCGGCTTCGACGTGGACATCTCCAAGGCCATCGCCGAGAAGCTCGGGCTCGAGTGCAGCTACCTGCCCGCGCAGAACTTCGACACGATCATCCCCACCATCAAGGCGGGCGGCAAGGCCGACATCGGCAACTCCGCGTTCACCATCACCGACGAGCGCAAGGAGGAGATCGACTTCACCGATCCCTACCTGGACTCCAACCAGTCCATCGCCACGGCCTCCACGGCAGAGCGCAAGTCCTCCGAGGACCTCAACGCCGAGGGCGTGAAGATCGCCGTCCAGTCCGGCACTACCGGCGAGGAGTGGGCGCGCGAGAACATCCCCGAGGCCACGGTCGTCACGCTCGACGACCCCATCCAGTGCATGACCGGCGTCCAGCAGGGCCTCTACGACGCCTGCGTGGCCGACGAGCCGGTGCTCAGCTACCTCGTGAAGAACTCCTACACCGACTGCGAGGTCACCGAGGAGATCCCCACGGGCGAGCAGTACGGGATCGTGGTGTCCAAGGACAACCCGAACCTCACGAAGGCGATCAACAAGGCGTTGGCCGAGATGGTGGACGACGGGACGATGGACTCGTTGCAGCAGCAGTGGTTCGGCACGTCGCTGTAGGGCACCGCACGGCGCCGCGAGCGGACGAGCGGGGGCGCCCGGCTCGCTCAGGCATAATGAGGCGCATACGATGGCAGGGACCATGCAGGACCTGGATCCAAGGACCGCATGGAGGAGGATTCGAAAGGGGAGTCGAGCATGAAGGCACTGACGAGGAGAGGCTTCATCGGCATGGCGGCGACGGCGGGCATGGCCACGCTCGCGGGGTGCGGGAGCACCAGCTCGAGCTCTTCGAGCAGCAGCTCGGCTGCCACCACCGAGGCGGCCACGACGAGCGACGGCGACCTGGGGCTCGTCGAGGACGGCAAGCTCACCATGATCGCGAACATGTACTTCCCGCCCTTCGAGTCGATGAACGACTCCACCGGCGAGCCCGAGGGCTTCGACATCGACCTCGGCAAGTCGCTGGCCGAGCACATGGGCCTCGAGGCGAACTGGCTGCCGAGCCAGGCCTTCGACTCGATCGTCCCCACCATCAAGGCGGGCGGCACGGCCGACTGCGCCATCACCGGCATGACGATCACCGACGAGCGTCTGAAGGAGATCTCCTTCTCCGATCCCTACATCGATTCCAACCAGGCGCTCGTCGTCCGCAGCGACAGCGACGACACGGAGGACACGCTCAATTCCTCCGACAAGAAGATCGCCGTCCAGGCAGGCACCACGGGCGAGGAGTGGGCGCGCGAGAACCTCACCGAGGCCACCATCGTTCCGCTTGACGAGATCATCTCGGGCATGACCGGCGTCTCCACCGGCTCCTACGACGGCCTCGTCATCGACCTGCCGGTCGCATCCAACCAGATCAAGAACTCGTTCACCGACCTCAAGGTGATCGAGCAGATCCAGACGGGCGAGCAGTACGGCATCGCAGTCAACAAGGACAACGAGGCCCTGCTCGACGCCATCAACACGGCGCTCGCGGAGATCAAGAAGGACGGCACGATGGACAGCCTCGAGCAGACCTGGTTCGGCACGACGCTCTAGCGCTCGCACCTGGCTTGCCGGCGTCCTGCCTCGTGGCCTCGTTGGCGCGAGGCAGGACCGCGTAGAGGATATCGAAGGGACGTAAGGCCTCATGGCGCTATCTCTTTCACGCAGACATACAGGTGAGGCAACGCAGGGGCAGCCGCGGCGCATGGCGCGGCTGCTCGCCGCGTTCGCGGTCGCGCTCGCGTGCGTCGCGGGCATGGGGGTCGCCTTCGCGGCGCCCACCGAGGCCTTCGCCCTCTCGACGAACAAGGCCACTGCGCGTCCGAACGAGGACGGCGGCGACGGCGTGATCGGCGGCATCGAGACGCGCCTCACCTGGGAGGGCACGGTCGGAGGCGACGAGGAGGTCTCCTCGGTCACCCTCGAGCTCGCCGACGGCGGGAACTTCGACGGGTCCACGACGCGCGTGACGGTTCTCGACGGCCTCACGCGCATCGACATCGACTCCGAGGTCTCCACGGACGGGAACTTGCTCAAGGTGAAGTTCGCCGACCCGATTCCGGCGAACTCGCTTTTGCGCATCGTTGTGGAGGGGATGACGTTTCCCGCCGCGGGTGGCGAGCAGGTGGTCTCCGGCTCCTACGAGACCTCCGGCGGCGAGTCGCATGCGCTCGACGACTCCAACGCCATAGACACGATCTCGAACACCCCGCTGCAGCAGGCCGTCGCCTGGCTTGATGCCAACCCGGCCGTCCAGGCGTGGAACTCCAACCGCTTCCTCGGGATGTTCCTCAAGCCCCAGCTCATCCTCACCTCGCTCTCCTCGCTCTTCCCGGGCTGGGTCCTGTGCCTGGGCATCGTGTGCGCCGCCTACCCGTTCGCCATACTGCTTGGCCTCGCCTTCTCGCTCATGAAGCTGTCGCGGCACAAGATCGTGCGCGCCATCGCGATCACCTACATCAACCTGCTGCGCGGCACGCCGCTGTTCCTGCAGATCTACATCGCCTTCTTCGGCCTGCCGATGGTGGGCATCAACATCTCCAACAACCTGCTGGGCATCTGCGTCATGGCCATCAACTCCTCGGCCTATCTCGCCGAGATCTTCCGCGCGGGCATACAGTCCATCCCGCAAGGGCAGTACGAGGCCGCCGCGAGCATCGGCATGAGCCGCATGCAGACGATGTTCTCCATCATCCTGCCACAGACGGTCCGTCGCGTGATCCCCACCGTCACCAGCGACTTCATCACCTCCTACAAGGACACCTCGCTGCTCTCGAGCGTTGGTGTCATGGAGCTCATGATGTTCGCGAAGAACGCCACGAGCGTCTCGGGCAACATCACCCCCTACGTGACGGCGGCCATCTTCTACCTGATCATCACGCTGCCGCTCATCAAGGTGGTGGGCATCATCGAGCGCCGCATCGAGCGTTCCGAGCGCGGCGCCGGCCCGCGCCCCGTCGCAGGGCAGGACGCAGGCTCCGCAACGGACGAGCTCGAGGCGGCAGGCGCGTCGCATGCCGAGGCCATCGAGCGCACGGGGCTGGGCGCAGGCACGCTCGAGCCCGCATTCGCAGAGGAAGGGGGCGTTGCCGATGTGCGCTAGGAAGGCTTCCGCCAACGTCGTGGCCAAGGCCGTCGAGCCGGCGCTTCCCGCCGAGGAGGCCGCCGCGCGCGCCTATGCCCACGATCGCGACCTCACAAGCCACCACTTCTCCTTGGACGAGCACCCCATCGTGCGCATCGAGCACCTGAACAAGACCTTCGACGGCCATACCCAGGTGCTGCGCGACGTCAACCTGGACGTGTGGCCTGGCGAGGTGGTCGTGGTGCTCGGGCCCTCCGGCTCGGGCAAGTCCACGATGCTGCGCTGCATCAACCTGCTGGAGACGCCTACGGCCGGCCATATCCTGCTCAAGGACAAGGAGCTCACCGGGCTCTCCGCCTCCGAGCTCTCCAAGCTCCGCCAGGACATCGGCATGGTGTTCCAGGGCTTCAACCTCTTCCCGCATCTCACGGCCAAGGAGAACGTGATGATCGGGCAGACGAAGGTGCTCAAGAAGTCGAAGGAGGAGGCGGAGGCCGAGGCCATCAAGCAGCTCACCGACGTCGGTCTCGCCGACCGCGCCGACTTCAAGCCCGCACAGCTCTCCGGCGGCCAGCAACAGCGCGTGGCCATCGCCCGCGCCGTGGCCATGCACCCCGACGTGATGCTGTTCGACGAGCCCACGAGCGCCCTCGACCCTGAGCTCGTGCGCGGCGTCCTCGACGTCATGCGCGATTTGGCCGAGAACTCCGGCATGACGATGATCGTCGTCACCCACGAGATGGGATTCGCGCGCGAGGTGGCCGACCGCGTCGTCTTCATGGAGGGCGGCGTGGTGGTGGAGCAGGGCAAGCCCGATGACGTCTTCGACCATCCCCAGAACGAGCGAACCGCTGCCTTCCTTGGCAACATCGAGTGAGGGCACAACCTCCCGGCAAACGCAATCGACGTGGTATGATTTCACCTACTCTTATATGAGTGGCAAGCGTAGCGGTCCTGTCACCCGTGTGCCCAAGAGGGGAAGAACGTCATGCCAAGCGGTTCAGCGCGCACACATCATAAGAATGTGCTGCTCGTTGCGCGTACCACGCGCAACCACGAGCACATGCGCAAGCTTGCCGGCTCGCTCGACGTATCCATCCTGCTCTCCACGCCGGACACCTTCACGCAGGCCATCTCCAGCGGGCACGACTTCGACCTCGTGGCCGTGGACATGGCGGGCGCCTCGCAGGACCTCCTCAACGACATCGACGCCTACGTCGTCGACAAGGGGCTGGTGCCCGTCCTGTTCATCGTGGACGAGGACCAGATCGCCACGCTCCACATGCCCATCCAGGGCAGGGACGACTTCATCCTGGCCACGGCCTCGCTCGCCGAGTTCGAGCTGCGCATGACGCGCCTGCTCTGGCCGGATGACGAGAGCGCCTCCTCCGACATCGTCACAGTCGACAACATGACCATCAACCTGGCCACCTACCAGGTCTACATCGATGACGAGCCCGTGGACCTCACGCTCATGGAGTACTCGCTGCTGAGCTTCTTGGCGACGCACCCCTCGCGTGCCTATTCGCGCGAGGCGCTGCTGCACCGCGTGTGGGGCTTCGAGTACTGCGGCGGCACGCGCACCGTGGACGTGCACATCCGTCGCGTTCGCTCGAAGGTGGGCCCGCAGGTCGCCAGCCACATCACGACCGTCCGCGGCGTGGGCTACCTCTTCAAGCTCTAGCGAATCCCTCCCTCATCAAGCGCATCGCTTCCCGCGTCCCCATCGTCGGCATGTATGACGTGCATGTCCCATGCGCGCGTTCGTGGCCGACTCGCTCGCAGCGGGATAAGCCACGTGTAAGGGATCTTTGCTATTTATCGATAGGGAAGCGGCACGGGAATACTCTGCCACCATGGGGGAATCTAGACCACAAGGCGCATCGCGCAGACGATGCCGCCGGGCGCCAGCCGTGCGGAGGCAGGCGCGCGAGGGAGGGCTCAGAGCATGGCGAACTACATCCAGGGGCAGCCGGACGCCCCGGAAGGCTCCGGCACGGGCGACACGAACGGCACGACGCAGGCAGCGCCTGCTGCGAACGCGACCGGCACGGCTCCCGCGACTGCCGCGGGCGGCCCGAACGGCACGGGGAACAAGCCGCAGAAGGAGCCCAGGCAGAAGAAGCCCCTCAGCCGCGGGTTCGCGTTCCTCATAGGCCTTCTGGGCGCCCTACTCGGCGTCGCGGTGGTCTTTGCGGTGCTCCTTGGGTTGGGCGTGCTCGGCTACGGCGTCACGTCGCCCTCCACGAGCTCCGACGACTCGACCTCGAGCTCCTCGGCAGGCCAGGTGATCAACATCACCACGACCGACGAGGACGCCACCACTGCCGAGGCCGTCGCCGCGAAGGCACTTCCCTCGGTCGTGACCATCACCGTGAGCGACTCCTCCGGCTCGGAGGAGCTCGGCTCGGGCGTCATCCTGGACGAGGACGGCGACATCATCACCAACTACCACGTCGTGGCCGATGCCGGCAACGGCGACGTGACCGTGACCATGAACGGCAACTCCTACACGGGCACCGTCCTGGGCTACGACGAGTCCAGCGACCTGGCCGTGGTGAAGGCGGACTTCGGAGGCGCCGAGGTCACCCCCATCGAGGTCGGCGACTCCGACGACCTGGTCGTGGGCGATTGGGTCATGACCATCGGCAGCCCCTACGGCCTCGACCAGTCCTGCTCCGCAGGCATCGTCTCGTCGCTCTACCGCTCGACGATGATGCAGTCCACATCGGGCACGATGATCTACGCGAACCTGATTCAGACCGACGCCGCCATCAACCCGGGCAACTCCGGCGGCGCGCTCGTGAACGACAAGGGCCAGCTCGTGGGCATCTCCACGCTGAACGCGACGGCCGGCAGCGACGGCTCGAGCGCCTCAGTGGGCTTCGCCATCCCCGCCAACTACGCCATCAATGTCGCCGACCAGATCATCGCCGGCAAGACGGTCGCCCATGCCTACCTCGGCGTCTCCGTCCAGACCGTGACGGCCAACAACTACCAGAGCGCCGGCCTCTCCGTCTCGCAGGGCGCCTACGTGGCGCGCATCGTGAGCGGCAGCCCCGCCGAGGAGGCGGGCCTCAAGGAAGGCGACGTGGTGACCGCCGTGGACGACGAGAAGATCTCCTCGGCAGACGCGCTGATCCTGGCCGTCCGTGCGCATGACATCGGCGACAAGGTCACGCTCACGGTCGTGCGTGGCTCCGACACCATCAAGGTGGACGTGACGCTCGGCTCCGACGAGGGCATGACGGACTCCTCCTCCACGATGAGCCAGCAGAGCGCGGGCAACGGCGGCTCGTGGTTCGGTAACGGCGCCGAGGTGTCCGGCTCCAGCTCGGACGGCGACTACACCTACTACGCTGCGACCGGTAAGCTTGATGTGAAGGCCATGCATGCCGCATAGCACGGCGAGATGAGGGGAAGCGCGTGACGAACGATGTCGTAGGGGCAACAGGACCCGACGCCGCCCGTAACGATCCGGAGGACGGCCTTGGGGCGCCCGTGCGCGCCGTCGCCTTCGACATGGACGGCGTGCTCGTGGACAGCGAGCCGGCCTGGGGCGAGGCCATCGTCGAGTTCCTCGCCCGCTACGGCAAGGCCTTGGGCGAGCAGGACGCGAAGGACATCTACGGCTGTTCGTACGAGTTCGTCGTCAGTATGTGCTCACGCCTCACGGGCGTCGACGAGAAGACGATGGCTGTCGAGCTGAGTCGGTTCGTCGAGTCCTACGAGGTCGACTACTCCTCGCTTGGCATCCCCGGCGCGCGGGAGCTTGTGCGCGACCTGCACGCGGCTGGCATGCGCACCGCGCTTGCCACCTCCAGCCTGCGCTGGCAGGCGGAGGACATGATCGAGCAGTGCGGCATGCAGGGACTCTTCGATGTCGTGATCGCCGCCGACATGGTGCGCGAGGCGAAGCCGGCCCCTGACATCTATCTCACGACGGCCTCGAGCCTCGGCGTCCCGCCGGAGGAGGTCGTGGCGATCGAGGACTCCGCCTACGGCGTTGCCGCTGGCACTGCCGCGGGCATGCGCGTGATTCGGCTGAACCGTCTTGGCGCGAGCCCGGTCCCGGGCGCTATCGCCGACTGCATGGACTACGACGAGGTGCGTGCCGTGCTCGGCAGGCTCGGGGCGCTGTAGGCGCGGGCGCGAGCACGAATCGACATAGCAGAGGCATCTGCCCCGCCACGATATCGCGACGGGGCATTTTCATGTATCGGGTTTCCCTCCTTGCGGACTGCGATGAGGCTTTCGCCGACGAATTCGTAATTCGTCGCGAGGACAACGAAATCGAGGCGGTGCGACTGATACCGTCGGCGTTGAATGGGGTCCTATTGCCAACGAGTCGCCAATGAGGCCGCGACCACTGCGCCATCGGGGAGGCACCGTGCTCGAGAGAAGAGATTTCCTGAGGCTTGCCATGCTGCTGGGCACCGGAGCGCTTGCGGGGTGCAGTGCCCCGTCATCGGGGGATGCGGGCGGCTCAGGCTCCGCCGCGGAGACGGCCGATTCCGGAAGTGCGTCCGGCAACGAGCCGCGCGTGGTGGCCACGCTGCGCTCGCTGGCGCAGATGGCGGTGCTGGCGGGGCTGCCGCCGGTCGGCGTCTCCGAGGACGCTACGGACCTCGACGGGCTGCCGTCGGACGTGCAGGTCGTGGGCACGACCGCGCATCCCAGCCTGGAGAAGATCATCTCCCTCGAGCCCACGCTCGTGCTGCTCACCAGCGAGCTGCCCTCGCAGCGGGAGCTCGAGGACGGCTTGGATGACGCGGGGATCGAGTGGCGCGACGTGCGGATCGGTTCCTTCGACGACTACGCCAGCAACATGGAGGAGCTCACCGACCTGAGCGGCCGGGACGACCTCTACCAGAAGAACGTCGAGGACGTCGCGAGCGCGATCGCCGACGTCGAGTCGCAGGCGAGCGACCTGCCCCAGGTGAGCTACCTCGCGCTGCTCGTCTCGTCCACGCGCGCCAAGGCCGCGAAGGCGGACTACTTCGCCTGCGAGATCTTCGACAACATGCAGATGCACAACATCGCCGACGACGACAGCTCGCTCGACGACCTTTCGGTCGAGGCCATCGTCGCCGCCGACCCCTACTACGTCTTCGTGATCCCCCGCGGGGACGAGGACAAGGCGAAGGAGGCCTTCGAGCAGGAGTTCGAGTCCCAGCCGGCGTGGTCGTCGCTCGAGGCGTCTAAGGAGGGAAGGGTCGACGTCCTGCCCAAGGACCTCTTCGAGTACAAGCCCAACGACCGCTGGGCGGAGGCGTACTCCCACATCCTCGACATCCGAGAGAGCCAGGGCTAGCCATGCCCGTCGGCGCGGACGGGAGAGGGGCTGCGCGCTGCCGCTTGGCGCTCGTGCTCGGCGTGGTGGTGCTCGTCTCCATTTCCCTCGCCTCCCTCGTCGCGGGAACCGCGGCGCTGGGCATGCGCGACTCGCTGCGGGCGCTTGCCGCCCTCCTCGTGGGAGGGGATGCCGGCGCCACGGCGACGCTCGTCCTTCTCGGCGTGCGCGTCCCGCGTGTGGTCTCGGGCGCCTGCTGCGGTGCGGCGCTCTCCTGCGCGGGCCTGCTGCTGCAGGCGTCGCTCGACAACGACCTGGCCTCGCCGGGCGTGATGGGCGTCAATTCCGGGGCGGGGCTCTTCTGGCTCGTGGCCGCGCTCCTGCTTCCGGGCCATCCGGTCGCGCGGCAGGCCATGGCGTTCGCCGGCGCGCTCGTCTCGACGCTGCTCGTGTACCTCGTCTCGCGCCGCGCCGGCAGCAGCCGCGGCACGGTGGTGCTCGCCGGGGTGGCCGTCTCCAGCCTCATGAGCGCCGGCATCGATGCCGTCGTGACGATCTGGCCCGAGTCGGTTGCGGACCGCGTGGCCTTCACCTTGGGCGGCCTTTCAGGCCAGACGTTCCAGCGGCTTGCCCTGAGCGTCCCCGCCATGGCGGCGGCGCTCGTGGCGGGAGCCGTCCTCGGCCGCGGCATCGACCTCCTCGCTCTGGGAGACGAGACGGCGCACGGCCTAGGCCTCAACGTACGCGCCTCACGGCTCGGCGCGATCGTGTGCGCGGCGGTGCTGGCGGCCTCGGCCGTCTCGGTCTGCGGGCTCCTGGGCTTCGTGGGGCTCATCGTCCCCAACCTCGTGCGCATGTGGGCGGGTCCCGCCACGCGCCCTGGGCTCGCGCTCTGCGCGGTGTGGGGCGCCGCCTTCCTGGTTGCCTGCGACCTCGTGGCGCGGACGGTCGCCTTTCCCTATGAGCTTCCGGTGGGCCTGGTGCTCTCGCTGCTCGGCGCGCCGTTCTTCATCTCGCTGCTCGTGCGCAGGGGACGCGGCAGGCGTTCCCACTCCGTCGCCGCGCCGCGCGGGGGCGATGCCGCATGATCGCCGTGAGCGGGCTCTCGTTTCGCCGCGACGAGGGCTTCCGGCTGGGCATCGAGGCGCTTGATGCCGCGAACGGCCAGGTGTGCGCCTTGGTGGGCAAGAACGGCTGCGGCAAGTCCACCCTGCTCAGGTGCCTTGCGGGAATCCTTCCCTACGAGGGAAGCGCGCTCGTGGACGGCTCCGAGGTGCGCGGGCTCGGCCACCGGGAGCGCGCCCGCAGGCTCGCCTACCTGCCGCAGGACCCGGGCTGCCCGCACATGGACGTGCGCACCCTGGCGAGCCACGGCCGCTATGCCACGCTCGGCGCGGTGCGGACCATGGGCGAGCGGGACCGCGCGCTCGTGCGACGCGCCATGGAGCTCACGGGGGTGTGGGAGCTGCGCGACCGCTTGCTCTCCGACGTGTCCGGCGGCGAGCTGCAGAGGGCGTACCTCGCCATGATCGTGGCCCAGGACGCCGGGACGCTCCTACTCGACGAGCCCTCGGCACATCTGGACGCGCGCGGCCGCTGGGAGCTTGCCCGGCTCCTTCGGCAGCTCGCGGCAGAGGGGCTGGCGGTGGTCGTGGCCACCCACGACGTGGAGGCGGCCTTCTCGCTCGCCGACCAGGTCTGCCTCATGGCCGCGGGAAGCGTGGTCGCCAAGGGGACGCCGGATGCGGTCGCCGCGAGCGGGGAGGTGTCCGGGGCGCTCGGCGTCGGCATCGAGCGCCAACGGGACCCGCGGCTGCTTTGGGGGTATGCGCTCACGCGCGCCTGACGGCGCGTGGGGGCTGGAGAGGAAAGGTGCCCGGAAGGGCGTGCGAGAGAGGGGGATGCGTGGGATACATGCTGGATGAGAAGGGACTGGACGGGCTGGTGCGCGAGCTGTCGCGCGACTACCTCGTCTACGCCCCGGTCCGGAAGGTCGGGGCCGGACGGTTCACCGATATCGACCAGGTGCTCTACGACTACGTGGACGACGCCTCGCAGATCGAGCTCGACGCGAAGAGCGACTACTCCTTCAAGGAGATGCTCACGCCGCTCTCGCAGACGCTCTTCTACTTCACGGAGGACCACGTGAGGGAGGCCGAGGGGATTGGCCCTGCTGGCGGGCCCGGCCAGAGGGGCGACGAGCGCGACGTCATCGTCCTTCTGCGCGCCTGCGATCTGCACGGGGTCAGGCGCCTCGACGCCATGTACCTGGAGAACGGGACGGAGGACAGCTTCTACCGCCGGGTCCGCGACCGCGTGCGCTTCGCGCTCATCGGGTGCCCCGCGAGCTTCGCGCACTGCTTCTGTGTGGACATGGGCACCAACGTGGCCCCCGACCTCTGGGAGTTCTCGCTCGAGCGCTCGGGCGACGGCTACGTCTGCGCCGTGCGCGACGAGGCGCTCCGCCCGCTGTTCGAGCGCCACGCCACGGGCGAGCGCGAGGTCGTGCCCGCGCACGTCACCGAGAACGAGGTGCACGTGCGCGTGCCCCAGACGATGCCCGCCGAGATTCGCACCAGCGAACTGTGGGACGAGTACACGCGCCGCTGCATCAACTGCGGCCGCTGCACGCTCGTGTGCCCCACCTGCACCTGCTTCACCATGCAGGACGCGCTCTACACCGACAACGGCCGGGTGGGCGAGAGGCGCCGCGTGCAGGCAAGCTGCATGATCGACGGCTACTCCACGGTGGCTGGCGGCGCGAGCTACCGCAAGCTCAACGGCGAGCGCATGCGCTTCAAGGTGCTGCACAAGGTGTACGACTTCCGCCAGCGCTTCGGCTACGACATGTGCGTGGGCTGCGGGCGCTGCGATGACGTGTGCCCCGAGTACATCAGCTTCGCCGCCTGCGTCAACAAGGTCTCGGATGCCGTCGCCGAATGGGACGCCCAGCATGAGGGGAGCGTGGTCTCGAATGGCTAGCAACAACCCGTACCTGCCCTTCCCCTCCAAGGTGCTGAAGGTGGTCAAGCACACGCAGAAGGAGTACACGTTCCGCATGGCGTTTGCGGGGGAGGTCCGCCCGGGCCAGTTCTTCGAGGTGTCCGTGCCCAAGTACGGCGAGGCCCCCATCAGCGTGAGCGGCATCGTGCCCGGCGAGTCCGTCGACCTCACCATCCGCCGCGTGGGCGTCGTGACCAACGAGGTCTTCGAGGCCTACGAGGGGCAGTCCCTGCTGCTGCGCGGCCCCTACGGCAACGGCTTCGACGTGAGCCGCTACGTGGACGGGGAGTGCGTCGTGGTGGCCGGCGGCACCGGCGTGAGCCCCGTGCGCGGGGTGATCGACGCCCTCGCCTGCTGCGCGACGCCCAAGGACAAGCACGTGATCGTGGGCTTCAAGAGCCCCGACGACATGCTGTTCCGCGACGACCTCGCGCGCTGGGATGAGGCCCTCGACCTCATCCTCACCGTGGACGGCGCCCCCGAGGGCTACCAGGGCAACATCGGCCTGGTCACCAAGTTCATACCGGACCTGCCGCTGCGCGACCCGGCGACCACGCAGGCCGTCGTCGTGGGCCCGCCGCCCATGATGCGCTTCTCCGTGAAGGGCCTGCTCGAGCTCGGGCTGGCGGAGGAGAACATCTGGGTGAGCCAGGAGCGCAAGATGTGCTGCGGCCTGGGCAAGTGCGGGCACTGCCGCATAGGCGAGAAGTACGTGTGCCTGGACGG
>CADBMC010000059.1 GCA_902795635.1 uncultured Coriobacteriaceae bacterium
GTCATAGGTGTCGAGCAGCAGCACGCAGTTCTTGGGGCTCGTGCGAGCGAAGGCGCGGAACGCCTCGAGCTCGGTGGGGAACGCCATCACCCACGAGTGCGCGTGCGTGCCGAACACCGGGATGCCGTAGATGCGGCCGGCCAGGCAGTTGGAGGTCGAGCTCGCGCCGCCCACGTAACTCGCGCGCGCCACGGAGAGGCCGCCGTCGGGGCCCTGGGCGCGGCGCAGGCCGAAGTCGGACACGGCGTGGCCCTCGGCCGCCTGCACCACGCGGGCGGTCTTGGTGGCCACGAGGGTCTGGAAGTTCACGAGGTTGAGCAGGCAGGTCTCGAGCAGCTGGCAGTCGATGATCGGCCCTTCCACCCTCACGAGCGGCTCGCGGGGGAACACGACCTGCCCCTCGGGCACCGCCCACATGTCCACATGCAGCCGGTAGTCGGCCAGGTAGTCGAGGAAGCCCTTCTTGAAGAGGGCGCCGCCGGAGGGCGCCTGGAGGCTCGCGAGGTACTCGATGGCCTCGTCGTCGAACACGAAGTTCTCCACCATGTCGGCAATCTGGCCGGTGCCGCAGCACACGGCATAGCCGCCGTCGAAGGGGTTGTCACGGAAGAACACGTTGAAGCAGGCCTCCGAGTCGCGCATGCCCGACTCCCAGAACCCCTGCGCCATGGTGAGCTCGTAGAGGTCCGTGTTGAGTGCCACGTCCGTCGGCTTCGTACGGTCTGTCAGAGACATGCTCGCAGCTCCTTGCCAATCATCGCCCACGACCCCCTCGCAAGCGCCCGCATCGCGCATGCGTCAGCACGATACGATTCCCAAGGTTAGCACGCCTGCCTGCGGAATTGGCGTGCATATACCATCGCGTGGCGCATCTCGCCTCAGTGCCCGATGGTGAGGTAGAACACCACGGCCACGACGAACACCGCCAGAAGCGCCAGGGTGAGCTTCTGCGCGAAGGGCATCTTGAGGTCCTCGTCCGGCTCCATGAGCTTGCGGTTGCGCTCGCGCACCTCGGCTATGTGCTGGTCCTCTGCCTTCGTGCGCTCCGCCTCCTCGCGCTCCGCGCGAAGCCGCTCCAGCTCGGCACGCTCCCTCTTGGCCTGCTCGGCCTGCTCGCGTGCCGCCTTCTCGGCGCGAAGCCGCTCGAGCTCGGCGTGCTCCTCGCTCGTGAGGCCCTCGTCCTGCTCCGCCATGCAGCTCCCTCCTTAGGCATGCCATCGTGGGAAGTCTATACCCCCGCGGCCGCTCAGGCCTCCTCCGGAGGCTCGCCCTGCGGCGACGCGTCGGGGCCGAGCACGCCCGTGAGGTCGAAGCCGGGCACGAAGCTCTCGCTCACGGTGCCGCCCTCCTGCCACCACATGCGCTCGAAGCCGAGGTCGTCGCCCTCGTCGAGGACGCGCTCGTACTCGTCGTGGGTGACGCCGCGGGCAAGCTCGCCGCCCGCCGTGCGGCAGCGCTCGTTGGGGGTGTATTGGTTCATGACGGAGATGTCGCAGCCGTTGCCCGCGATCTCCCATACGCGGCGCAGCACCTCGACGGAGTCGTCCGTGTGCCCGGGAAGCACCAGGTGGCGCACGATGACGCCGCGCAGCATGCGGCCGTCCTCGCCCTCCGCGCGGCCGCCCTTGGCCTCCACGGAGCCCATCATGAGCGCCAGGGCATCGGACGCCGCCTCGGGATAGTCCGGCGCGCCGGAGAGGGCGCCCGCGAGCTCGGGCGAGGCGTACTTGAAGTCGGTAAGCCACACATCCACCACCTCGGAGAGCGCCCGGACCACCTCGGGGGTCTCGTAGCCCGAGGTGTTGCAGACGATGGGCAGCCCCATGCCCTGCTCGCGCGCGAGCCTCACGGCGGCGAGCACGTGCGGGGCGAAGTGGCCGGGGGTGACGAGGTTGATGTTGAGGGCGCCTTGCGCCTGGAGCTCGAGCATCATCTGCGCAAGGCGCTCGCAGCCCACCTCCGCGCCGAAGCCGCCCTGCGAGATCTCGTGGTTCTGGCAGAAGACGCAGCGCAAAGGGCAGCCCGAGAAGAATATGGCCCCGGAGCCCGCCTCCCCCGAGATGGGCGGCTCCTCCCAGTAGTGCAGGGCCGCGCGCGCCACCTTGAGGGACGAGGTCATGCCGCAGACGCCGGGCGCGCCCGCCGCACGGGCGGCGCCGCAGCGCCTGGGGCAGAGCCCGCATGCCTCATATGCATCGAAGCTCAGCGTATGGGCCTCCCGTCCTCGCGCGCCAATGCCGATGCCCGCAAGGCGCCTTCCCCAGGCGGGCGATGCAAGCATAGCCCAGGCGAGAGGCGGGAGGCGGCTGCCGCTATGCGCCGATGGCGCCCCCGCAGTACTCGCAGCGCCCGTTCGCGTCCGGGGTCGTGGTCGCGCCGCAGTAGGGGCACGTGACGGCCATCTTGGGCGCGGCTGCCGCGGCGGCCGCGTCGCGGGCGTCCTGGCGCGCGGAGCTCAGGGCGGCGACGATCTCCTTGCCCATGCGCTCGTACTCCTGGAAGTCCACGTGACGCCTGGGGTCGACGGCGCCGGCGCGCCCGGCCAGGCCGCGCGCCTCGTTGGGGTCGATCTCCACGCTGCGGGAGTTGATCCGGAAGCGCATCCTGCTGAAATAGGGGCTATTCACCTGGATCTCGATGTAGAAGTCGTAGCTGTAGGTGTAGCGCGGCGGGTTGTAGCTCACGCGCTCGCCCTCGGAGTTCTCGCGCATCAGCTCGTCGCGGTCCTCGTCCACGTCGAGCCTGCAGCCCGTCACCTGCGAGAAGTCGAGCACGTCGGGGTTGTCCTCCCGGAGGTTCCTGGCGCTCGTGACCAAGAACCTGCCCGCGTCCTCGTCCAGGTACACCCGCATGCTCTCGCCGAGCACGCGGGTGGCGTGGAAGTCCTCGACTGCCTGGCGGTTGGCCTCGCGGTAGTCGAGCTGCTCGCGGATCTCGGCCACGGTGGAGTGGCGACGGTCGTCGAACCAGGGCGAGAGCTTGGACGCGCAGGCCTTGCAGAGGTTGCCGTCCTCGAGCTTGCGGTTGCCGAGCAGGCCGATCTCGCCGCCGCAGATGGAGCAGGTCTTCTTGCTGAACAGTCCCATGGTTTCCGCCTCTCGTCGGGGTGTCGCCTCGTCTCGCCGGGCCGCGCGGCCCGGCGTCGTTGCCGGGTAGGTGCCGTCAGGGCCGCGGCGTGCCGCACTCGCCGCAGAACCTGCCCTTGTTGCCCGTGGCGCCGCACGTGGGGCAGGTCCAGGCGGCCTGCACCTGGGGCCTCGGCGTGCCGCATTCGGGACAGAACCTCCCGGTGCTCCGCGTGCCGCACGAGGGGCATGCCCATTCGGCGGGAGCGGCGGCAGGCGCAGAGGGTGCCGTGGGCGCCACCTGCTGGGGAACGGGCGCTGCCTGCTGGGGCATCGGGGCTGCCTGCTGGGGCATCGGGGCCGCCTGCTGCATGGGCACCGCCTGCTGCTGGCCCATCTGGTAGAGCTGCTGGGCCGTTGAGCCGGCAGCGCCTTGGGCCATGCCCATCCCCATGAACGCCATAGCCGGGCCTGCGCCCTCGTTGCGGGCCGCGTCCTGCATGGCCTGCGCCTGGGCGCCCACGAGGGTGGCAGCGGCAAGGCTCGGGTCCCTATAGGCGGCGTTGCGCTGCATCCCCTTTATGAGCTGCTCGTCCTCCTCGCTCGCCTTCACCGAGCTCACGCCGCAGGAGACGATCTCGAGGCCGCGCAGGTCGCGCCACTTGTCGGAGAGCTCGTCGTTCAGGATCTCCGCGAGCTCCTTGGTGTGCCCGGGCAGCGCCGAGTAGCGGATTCCCATCTCGGAGATGCGCGCGAAGGCGGGCTGCAGGGCGGTGAGGAGCTCCGACTTGAGCTGCCCGTCAATCCGCTCGCGTCGGAACTCGGCTTCCACGTTCCCGCAGACGTTCGTGTAGAAGAGCAGCGGGTTCTCCACCCGGTAGGAGTACTCGCCGAAGCAGCGGATGGCTATGTCGAGGTCGATGCCGGCGCGCTCGTCCACCACGCGGAACGGCACCGGGCTGGGCGTGCCGTACTTGTTGCCCACGAGCTCCTTCGTGTTGAAGTAGTAGACGCGCTGGTCCTTCGCGGGCTCGCCGCCGTAGGCGAAGCGCTTGCCGATCTCGCCGAAGACCTGTCGGATGCTCCCGCCGAGGTCCCCCGAGAAGACGGAGGGCTCGAGGGAGGAGTCGTAGACGAACTCGCCCGGCTCGGCGCACACGTCGACGACCTTGCCCTGCTCCACGATCAGCATGCACTGCCCGTCCGCCACGGCGACCACGGACCCGTCGGAGATGACGTTGTCGCTCCCGAGCACGTTGCTCGAACGGCTCGACGCCCGCTTCTGCCCCTTGACGGCCAGGACGTCCTCCGGAAGCGACTCGCAGTAGAAGTACTCCTTCCACTGGTCGGCGAGAACGCCGCCCGCAGCACCCGCCACAGCCTTGATCAGTCCCATAGCCGCCCCTTTCTCATGCCCTTGGGGCCGCAGCTCTCGAGCGGCCCCGCAGCCAAGCCTCTGGGCCGGAGGCTACGCGCCGCATTCGGGCGCCGCCCCGGCAACCTAGATGTTTCCGCCGGGGGCGAACGTCCGGAATGCCCCGGGGTCCCGAAGCGCATGGCCAGCTGGGACACATGTCCCCAGCACGTGCGAGCCTTATGGGACGCGCGGCCCACGCACGGGTTCACGCGAGAAGGAGGAGCGCGGCGGGGCCACGAAGCTGGGGCGAGCCAGGGGATGCGGGGCGGCATCGGCGGCGTTGGCGGCATCTGGGGGCGCCGCGAGAACGAGAAAGGGCGCCGGCCGAAGCCGACGCCCTGAATTCGCCTGGTGGAGATGAAGGGATTCGAACCCTCGGCCTCTGCCTTGCGAAGGCAGCGCTCTCCCAGCTGAGCTACATCCCCA
>CADBMC010000060.1 GCA_902795635.1 uncultured Coriobacteriaceae bacterium
CGCCAGGGCGACGGCCTGGTGGCCCAGCTCTCCTCCGACGACCCGGGCCTTGCCTCCTGGCTCGCCTCCGACGTCGGCTACGAGGACTTCCATGGCACCTATCAGGTGAAGTCCGACATCGTTGACGTGGACGGGCGCGGCGGCGCGGGCGAGGACGTGGCCGGGAGCCGCTCCGTGCAGGTGCGCAGGATCGCGCTGCGCAACGCGCCGCCGGCGGTCCCGGCGAGCATCGCGGGCGTCAGCGGCTCGGCGAGGAGGCGTCGCGGGGCGCCCATCTGCATCGCGTCCACCCTGGTGGAGGCATCGGACGCCTTCAACCTCAACATCTACCGCGAGCTCTGGCGCCTGCACGAGCCGTTCCAGGTGGTGAGCGCGGACTTCGTCGACGCGCCCTACGCCATCCCCGTGGAGCAGCACCTCGAGGCCCACTTCGTCATCTGCTATGCGGCGTTCTTCCTGCTCCGCGTGATGCGCCGCGACCTGGGCTGGCGCTTCGACGCCGCCTCCGTGGCCGGCGCGCTCGAGCGCATGGAGGGCACCTACCTGGCCGAGAGCTGGTATCTCTTCAGCTATCGCAGCGAGGCGAGCGACGCGATCCAGAGCCTCATGGGGCTCGAGTGCGGCCGGCGCATCATGAGCCGCTCGGACGTGCGCTCCGCGATCGTGCGTGCGCGCGGCCGGCTCGTGGAGCTCGGGCCCGGCCGCCCCGAGGGGCCGGCGGGCCCCACGGCGACGGCGGGACCGAGGCGTGCGACGGGCTCGAAGCCCCCACCCGTCCCGAAGCCCTAATATGGTCGTGTCGTTCGACGAGGACACGGGCGCCAGCGGCGCGAGCTGGGGCGCGAGGCGAGGGGAGACATCATGGCCAAGGAGCTTCCGCAGGCAGAGATCGGCATCTTCGGAGGGTCCGGCTTCTATTCGCTGTTCGAGGGCGACTACGAGGAGGTCTCCATCGACACTGTGTGGGGGCAGCCCTCCGACGTCTACACCGTGGGCACCATTGCAGGGCGCAAGGTGGCCTTCCTGCCGCGCCACGGCCACAACCACACCTTCGCGCCGGGCGAGGTCAACTTCCGCGCCAACCTCTGGGGCATGAAGGAGCTCGGCGTCACGCAGGTCATCGGCCCGTGCTCGGTGGGCTCGCTGCGCCTGGACGTCCACCCCGGCGACTTCGTCATCTGCGACCAGTTCGTCGACCGCACCAACGGCCGCGGCGACACGTTCTTCACGCACGCCTCGGGCCTCGGCGTCCAGCACCTCTCCGGCGCCGAGCCCTACTGCCCCGAGATGCGCAAGGTCGCCGTGGAGGCCTGCCGCAGGCTCGGCTATCCCGTGCACGACGGGGGCACCGTCGTCGTGATCCAGGGGCCGCGCTTCTCCACCACCGCCGAGAGCGAGTGGTTTCAGAAGATGGGCTGGGACGTCGTGAACATGACGGCATTCCCCGAGGGCTGGCTCGCCCGCGAGTTGGGGATGCACTACGTGAACGTGAGCATGGTCACCGACTACGACTCCGGCCTGGGCGAGCACGAGCCCGTGACCGTCGAGGCGGTGCTGGCAACCTTCGCCGAGAACATCGACAAGGTGAAGGCCCTCATTGCCGAGATGGTGCCGATGCTTCCCGCCGACGCGGACTATCCCTGCGGCTGCGCCGAGGCGCGCAAGTTCTACAAGTAGGCATTCGGCCAAGCGGGCGTTCGGCGTGCAGGCGGCCTGCGCCTCGCGGATGGGTTCTAGGCGCCTTCGCTTCCGTCGCGATGCCGCTCAATGTCGGCGCCGGCGAGCGCGAGAGGCCGCGGCGAGGCTATGAGCGCGTTGTTGCCGCGCTTCGTGGGCGTCTCCGGGCGCTCGGCGAACACGTACACGTGCCCGAGCTCCGCCGTGAAGGCATCGAGCACCTCCTCGAGCACACGCGCGCCCCTGCCTTCGAGCGGGGCGATTACGTTGGCCATGTAGAGCCCGTCGGGCGCAAGATGCTCGTGGATGATGCGCGCGCCCTCCGCCGTGCCCATGGGGCCGAGCGGGCGCTTGCCGGCGAATGCGTCGTTCACCACAAGGCCATAGGGCTCGCTTGATTCGCGCAGATATGCCCATCCGTCCTCGTTCACGAGCGAGAGCCTGCCGCGTGCGTCGCGCTCGAGCCGGTCCAGCCCGAACCACGTGCGCGCGAGCTCGGTGATCTTGGGGTCGATCTCCACGGCGTCCACGCGGATGCTCTCGTCGTGCTCGATCAGGTACTTGGGAAACGAGTACCCCCCGCCTCCGAGCACGAGCGCCCGGCTCGGCCATCCAGCGACATCGAGCGCCTCGGCGAAATGGCGATGGTACATGCACACGAGCTCCGCCCAGAGGCAGTCGTCCACGTAGGAGACGGACTGGAACGTGCCGTTCACGTTGAGGAGCCGCACGGCCGTTCCGTCCTCGTCCTCCGAGTCGAACACGAGGGCGGCGCCGAACATGGTATGGCGGGTCATGTGGACCCCGCGAAGCTCGAGCAAGGCAGGCAGGCCCCAGCGCACGAACGCCCACAGCGCGAAGCCTGCGACGGCCCATATGACGAAGAGTTCCATGCGCCCTCCCGCGTGCCGCCGCGCATGCGCATAGCACGCGGCCATGGCGGCGTCCTCGTGGCAAACCATGCTAGCGCATGGGAGATGCCGACGAGCCATGCGCCGGACGATGCGGATGGCCAGCGTTTTCCCATGTTGGGATGTTGTAAATACTTCCATCCATGCATGGCGCCGATTGTGGCGCGATGCGCGACTCGGCTATACTTGCGCCCGAGCAGCGCAGTTGTGCGGATTGCAGGTATTCGTCATGGCGGGCGCTTGTGTCCGTCGCCGTGTAAGGAGTGTCCATGTTTTTTGGTATGGGAGCGCCCGAGCTCATCATCATCCTCGTCGTCGTCCTGATCATCTTCGGGCCGAAGAACCTCCCCAAGCTCGGCAAGAGCCTCGGCAAGACCGCCAAGGCCGTGCGCGAGGGCATGGAGGAAGGGGACGACGACAAGAAGATCGACGAGGGCACCACGACGCCCGCTCCCGAGGCAAAGGTCGAGGATGTCACCCCCGCTCCCGAGCCGGAGCCCGTTCATGCTTCCTCGGAGGCCGATGCCGATGCGGAGGGCAACGTCAAGTTCTGCCCGTCGTGCGGTGCCAAGAACCCGGCTTCCAACCAGTTCTGCGCGAAGTGCGGCACCAAGCTCCAGTAGCCGCTTGATTCCGAGGGCGTCCCGCAAGGGGCGCCCTATCGTTCTCGCCGCTCGCAGACTGACCGGCGTGCGGCGAGCTCGTGCTTGCGCGAGGACGGCAAACGCACCGAAGACGACCACGACAGAAGGCAGCACATGGACACCACCGACAACGAGATCATCCTCACCCCAGAAGGCAGGCAGAAGCTCGTCGACGAGCTCGCCTATCTCGAGGGCGACAAGAACGCCGAGGTCATCGAGCGGCTCCGCGTCGCCCGCGACTTCGGCGACCTCTCCGAGAACTCCGAGTACGACGACGCGAAGGACGAGCAGGCCAAGCTCCAGGCGCGCATCGCCGAGATCCGCAAGATCCTCTCCACCGCTAAGGTGAGCGACGACTCCGGCTCCAAGCACGCCACCCCCAAGGCCTCAATCGGCTCTACCGTCGAGGTCTCCGACGAGAAGGGCGGCAAGCGCACCTTCACCATCGTGGGCACCACCGAGACGAACTCGCTTGAGCACAAGATCTCCAACGAGAGCCCCATGGGCGCCGCGCTCATGGGCCACAAGAAGGGCGACGTCGTCGAGTACACCCTGCCCAACGGCAAGACGCGCTCCTTCACCATCGTCAAGGTGACGCGCTAGCGTCGATGCGTTGGCGCCCGTGCGCTAGTGTCCGTGCGCGGGTGTCGGTTCGGCAGCACAGTTAGCTCGGCATGCCGGATGCCCGACATGCCGTTCGCGTGGCGCGCCGCAGGCGTCGGCGCGCTTCCATTTCGAGATTCGAGGAGCATCCATGTCCGACGAGACGACCGCTTCCGCCGCTGCCGAGCAGGCGGACGAGCGCAGCATGCGCCGCGCGCGCAGGCAGGCCCTGCGCGATGCCGGCATCGACCCCTATCCTGCCCGCAGCGCGGTTACCGACCATGCGGCCGAGCTCGAGGAGCGCTACGCCAACCTGGATGCGGGCGCCGACACCAAGGACGTCGTGTGCGTCGGCGGCCGCATCCGCGCCATCCGCAACCAGGGCAAGGTCGCGTTCATCGTGCTCGAGGACTCCACCGCGCAGATCCAGCTCTTCTGCCGCGTGAACGTGCTCGGCGACGGCTGGGCGCTGCTCGACTCGCTCGACATCGGCGACATCGTCGAGGCCGAGGGCTGCGTCGTGCGCACCCGCCGCGGGCAGCTCTCCGTCTCGCCCACGCGCATCAAGCTGCTTTCCAAGTCGCTTCGCCCGCTTCCCGAGAAGTTCCACGGGCTTTCCGACAAGGAGACCCGCTATCGCCAGCGCTACGTCGACCTCATCATGAACCCCGAGGTCAAGGAGACGTTCCGCAAGCGCTCCGCCATCATCTCAACCATGCGCTCCTACATGGAGTCGCAGGGCTACATGGAGGTGGAGACCCCGATCCTGCAGGAGATCCAGGGCGGCGCCACCGCCAAGCCCTTCATCACGCACTTCAACGCGCTCGACCAGGAGTGCTACCTGCGCATCGCCACCGAGCTCCACCTCAAGCGCCTGCTCGTGGGCGGCTTCGAGCGCGTCTTCGAGATCGGCCGCATCTTTCGCAACGAGGGCATGGACCCCACGCACAACCCCGAGTTCACCTCGATGGAGGCCTATCGCGCCTACTCCGACCTCGAGGGCATGAAGGAGCTCTCGGAGGGCCTCATCAAGGCTGCCAACGCCGCGGTGAACGACTCCGAGCAGATCATCTACCAGGGCACCCCCATCGACCTCTCCGGCACGTGGCGCTCCGTGGCCATGACCGACATCGTGAGCGAGGTCGTGGGCGAGCCCGTGAGCCTGGACACGCCCGTGGAGCACCTGCGCGAGCTGCTCGACGCGCACGGCATCGAGTGGCAGGAGTCTTGGGGCGCCGGCAAGCTCGTCTTCGAGCTCTACGACGAGCTGGGCGAGTGCTCGATCACGAACCCCACCTTCGTGTGCGACTACCCCGTGGAGGTGTCGCCTCTGGCCAAGCGCAAGGCGGAGGACGACCGCCTCACCGAGCGCTTCGAGCTCGTGGTCGCCGGCCATGAGTACGCGAACTCGTTCACCGAGCTGAACGACCCCGTTGACCAGGAGGCCCGCTTCGCCGCGCAGATGGAGGCCAAGCGCACCGGCGACGAGGAGGCCATGGGCTACGACACCGACTA
>CADBMC010000061.1 GCA_902795635.1 uncultured Coriobacteriaceae bacterium
ATGGTCATCTTCCTGGACCAGGTGGGCGAGTGGCTCGAGGGCTGGTCGATGCGCAAGACGTCGAGCTCCATCAAGGAGCTCATGAGCCTGACGCCGCCCACGGCCCACGTGGTGGGCGCGGACGGCGCCGTGTCCGACGTCGACGTGGATGACGTCGAGGAGGGCCAGGTCATCCGCGTGCTTGCGGGCGAGCGCGTGCCTCTGGACGGACGGATCGTGGCCGGGTCGTCGTCGTTCGACGAGGCACCCGTTACCGGCGAGTCCGTCCCGCAGGACAAGGGCGTGGGCGCCGAGGTGTTCAACGGCGCTCTCAACGCCAATGCCGTCGTGGACGTGGAGGTCACGGCCGACGAGGACGAGTCCACCATCGCGCGCATCATCTCCATGGTGCAGGGCGCCCAGGCCGAGAAGGCCCCCTACGAGAGCTTCATCGACCGTTTCGCGGAGGTCTACACGCCCATCGTCATCGCCATCGCGGCCGTCGTGGGAGTCGTGGTCCCGCTCGCGCTCGGCGCCGCCGGCGTCATGGTGTGGTCCGCATGGCGCGACTGGGTCTACCGCGCCCTCTCGTTGCTCGTCGTGGCCTGCCCGTGCGCGCTCGTCATCTCCACCCCGGTGAGCTTCGTCTCCGCCATCACCCGCGCCGCCAAGATCGGCGTCCTGGTGAAGGGCGGCGCCTGCTTCGACACGGCGACCAAGGTGGATGCCGTCGCCTTCGACAAGACGGGCACGCTCACGACGGGCAAGCCGAAGGTCGTGGACGTGTTCGCCGTGGAGGGCGTGGACGCCGACGCGCTCGTGGCCACCGCCGCGGCGCTCGAGTCCAACTCGACCCATCCCCTCGCGCGTGCCATCGTCGCCCGCTCGGCGGAGCTCGGCGCCGTGCCGCTTGCGGCCACGGACGTGGAGGAGGTCGCCGGCAACGGCATGCGCGGCCAGGTGGAGGGCGTCCCGTGCGCCATCGGCAAGATGGCGTTCGCCCAGGACCAGGGCGTCGTGGGCGACGAGGTGCGCGAGGCCGCGGAGCGCATGGCCGGCAAGGGGGCCACCTCGCTCGTGGTCATGGCGGCCGGGCGCCCCATGGGCGTGATCGCCGTGGCCGACACGATCCGCGAGACCTCCCGCGCGGCCCTCTCGGACCTGCGTGCGGCAGGCGTCTCCGAGCTCGAGATGCTCACCGGCGACAACCGGCACACGGCCGCCGTCATCGCCAAGGAGGCGGGCGTCACATCCGTGTCCGCGGAGCTTCTGCCCGAGGGCAAGGTGGAGCGCATCCGCGAGCTTCACGCGAAGGGCGACGTGGTGTGCATGGTGGGCGACGGCATCAACGACGCCCCGGCGCTCGCCGCTGCGGACCTGGGCGTGACGATGGGGGCCGCCGCCTCCGACACCGCCCTCGAGGTGGCCGACGTGGCACTTCTCTCCGACGACCTCTCCAAGCTGCCCGAGTTCTTCCGCCTCTCGCATCGCACGATGAACGTGGTGCGCGAGAACGTGACGTTCGCGCTGGTCGTGAAGGCCGTCATCATGGTGCTCGTGATCGCCGGCATCGCCGGCATGGGCGCGGCCGTGTTCGCGGACACCGGCGTGGCGCTCATCGTGATCCTCAACGGCATGAGGCTCATGACGAACACGCGCTCTCGGTTCTAGCCGTAGTAGGTGTTCTTCACGTTGGGATTGTGCTTGGAGACGTAGGGCACGGGCTCGATGCCGTGGCCCTCGACGGCGGAGCGGATCGCGTACTGCGTGAGCAGGGCGACGTCGTCGCGGGAGAGCGCCTCGTCCGCGTCCATCCACACGACCTCGCTGTTCTCCTCGTCGCCGGGCCGGGCCTCGCCGGAGACCCAGTCCGCGGCGAAGATCAGGTAGAACTCCTTCGAGTTCAGCCGGCATGCGACGAGCCTCGTGACCTCGCAGGCCACGGACGTCTCCTCGGCGACCTCGCGCACCGCCGCCTGCTCTGCCGTCTCGCCCTCGTCGAGGTAGCCGCCCGGGAGGATGAGGTTGCCGCGCCCGGCCCCGTAGGTATGCCTGCCGAGCAGGACCTTCCCGTCGCGCATCACGACGACGCCGACGGACTTCCCCCAGTTCGTGTTCCCAGACTCCACGATGCCCATCCCTTCTGCCGGCTTGCTCGACTCGTCCATTCGATGTCGGGCACAGGATAGACCTTGTCCTCGTCGCCGGAGGGCAGGGAAGCGCTCGGCTCGCGACCAGGATCGGAGGTAGGCGGCCGTTTGCCGGCGCTTGCAGGCCGTCCGCCGGCACTCGCGCCGTCGCATGGCCCCATGCGATATCTCGGGCGCTATGTTCCAAGCGTGCATCAGGTTTGTTACTCCCACCCGGAGGCTTGTCCTGGCAACGGTCCTTCCGTTATGGACGCCCCGGGATTTTTCTTTTTCCGGGGCCCGGCAAAGAGGCCCTGATGAGAGTCATCCGGAACATCAACAACAACGTGGCGCTCTGCCTCGACAGCGAGGGCAGGGAGGTCGTCGCGTTCGGCCGAGGCATCGGCTTCAGCAAGGCTCCGCATGACGTCCCCCTGTCCCAGGTGGAGCGCACGTTCTACAGCGTCGACGCCTCCGAGCTCGCCGCGCTCTCCGGGATTGGGGCGGAGTACCTGTCGTGCGCCGCGAAGGTGCTCGATGCCGCCAACGCCCTCACGGACGGCTCGTACGGCACGGGCATCACGCTCACCCTCGCCGACCACATCCAGTTCGCGGTCGAGACCATCGACCAGCGCGAGGCCCTGCAGCTCCCGATCCTGTGCGAGGTCCGCTCGGCCTACCCGCTGGAGACGACGATCGGCGACATGGCCCTCGGCATCATCGAGCGGGAGCTGGGCGTGAGGCTGCCTGCCGAGGAGAGCGCGAGCATCGCGTTGCACTTCGTCGACAAGAGGACCGCCACCTCCGGCACGGCCGACACGAGGGCCGAGCGCGCCATCGACGACGTGGCGCGCCTCGTGGAGGAGACCTTCGACGTGAAGGTGGACCGCGGCAGCTTCGCCTTCTCGCGCTTCTCGACGCATATGTACTACCTGATGGCCCGGACCAAGGCGCTGCCGAAGCCCTCGGCCGAGAGCGCCGCCATGTTCCGGGCGCTCGAGCGCGAATCGCCCCTCGACTATGCCTGCGCCCTCAAGGCCAAGCCCCTCATCGACGACGGGCTGACCGACGACGAGCTGCTCTACCTAGCCATGCACATCAACAGGCTGCGCTCCCACAGCGAGCCGACGAAGGACCCCGTACGACAGGAACCGCAACAGCAAGCCAAGAGCTGAGGAAGCCCCGACGTCTCGCGCGCGACGTCTGCTTGGAAATCGGTCGGAACGAACGGATGAGGAGGCCAGGATGGCTGCCAACGGCAACGGGAAGTACGCACGGCTGATCGCCACGGTCGTGGACAACGTCGGGGGCGAGGACAACGTCACCCTCATGACGCATTGCGTCACGCGCCTGAGGTTCTCGGTGAAGGACAAGGGCCTGGTGAAGGCCGACGAGATAGAGAAGACGCCGGGCGTGCTCAAGAGCCAGTGGGTCGGCGACCAGTACCAGGTGGTGATCGGCGGCGCGGTGCAGGAGGTCTATGACGAGGTGCTCGCTGCCCATCCCGCCCTGGGCATGGGCGCGGATGCCGAGAAGGCTCCGGAGCCTGCGGGAAGGAAGCGCTTCTCGATCGGCGCCCTGTTCGACGTGATCTCCGGATGCGTCGCCCCGCTCATCCCGGTCCTCATGGCCGGCGGCATGATCAAGGTCATCCTGACGCTGTGCTCCCTTTCGGGGCTCCTCGCCGAGACGGACTCGACCTACGTGATCCTCGGCATCGTGAGCGACGCGTCCCTCTACTTCCTGCCCGTGTTCGTGGGCGCCTTCGCAGCGATGAAGTTCCACACGAACGTCGCGCTCGGCCTCATCGTGGGCGCCATGCTCCTGCACCCGTCGTTCCTCGCCCTCGTGGACGCGGGCGACGCGATGACGTTCTTCGGGATCCCGATCCAGATGGTGAACTACAGCTACACGCTGATTCCCGTCATGCTCTCGGTGTGGGTCATGTCCTACGTGGAGCGCTTCTTCACGAAGCATGTGCACCAGGCGATCCGCGGCTTCGTGGCGCCCCTGCTCACCCTGCTCGTCATGATCCCCGTCACGTTCTGCTTCGTGGCGCCCATCGGCTCCATCCTGGGCAACTACCTTGCCGTCGGGATCCTGTGGCTCTATGAGCACGTGCGCTTCGTCGCCATGCCGCTCGTGTGCGCGTTCATGCCCTTCATCGTCATGACCGGCATGCACATGGCGCTCGATGCCACCGTCTTCCAGATGCTCGCGTCTGTCGGCAAGGAGCCCTTCATCGTGGCCGCCTACATCCTCTTCGGGATGAACCAGGGCGTTGCCGAGTTCGTCGTCGCCCTGAAGAACCATGACCCCGAGGTGCGCTCCGAGGCCATCACCTGCGCCATCTCGGCCATCTTCGGCGGCGTCACCGAGCCGGGCATCTACGGCATTACGCTGAAGTACAAGACCCCCATGTATGCGGCCTGCATCGGGTCCGCCTTCTCCGGGCTCTCCGCCGCCTTCATGCAGACGTTCTGCTACGGATGGAGCGGCTGCTCGATCTTCTCGATCGCGAGCTTCATCTCCGGCGGCGACCTGAGCTCCTTCTACGCGATGGCAATCTCCATCGCGATCGGCGCCGTCGTCACCGCCATCGCGACGCTGGTCCTCTACAAGGCGCCCGAGGCCGAGCCGGCCAAGGACGCGGACGTGGCCGATTCCGCGACGGAGCCCGTCGTAGGCCAGGCGGCGTAGGGAAGTGGTTCTCATGGGACTGTTCTCGTCCATCGGCAAGGCACGGGCGTCTGCGGGGCCCAAGGCGGCCGCCCCAGCCGCGATTGCCGAAGCGCAGGAGGAGCCGTTCGTCGTCCTCGCTCCCGTCTCCGGCAGGCCGATGAGCCTGGCAGAGGTCGGCGACGGCGTCTTCTCGGAGGGACTGGTGGGCCTTGGCGCGGCGGTGATGCCGAGCTCGGGGGAGGTCCTGGCGCCGGTCTCGGGCAAGGTCGTGATGGTCGCCGACACGCGGCATGCCATCGGGATCCAGACGGGTTCCTCGTCCGTCCTCGTCCACATGGGCCTCGAGACGGTGGGCCTGGGAGGAAGGCCGTTCGAGGTGGCATGCACGGTGGGCCAGACGGTCCGCGCGGGAGAGCCGATCGCGACCATGGACCTGGGGATGCTGTCCGAGCTCGAGGTGAGCCCCGTGGTGATCGTGGTGGCGAGCGACTGCTCGGACGAGGGACGCATCACCTATTTCCCCTCAGATGGTGACGTGGTCGCCGGCAGGGACCCCCTGTTCGAATGCGACCCTCGCCCCTGAGCTCATGCAAGGGACATGTGATGTGACCTGCGGGGCGGCGTGCAGGTGCTGCGCGCCGCCCCTCCGTGATGCTATGGTGTGGTCCTGCAGCCCGTGCCACGCGACACGCGATTCGGAGGCAAACGCATGCAAGACGACAGTGCCACCCGGCGGCTCATCTGCTCGCTGCCTTCCCGGGACCACATCCTTCTGGACTTCGACGGCACGCTGGGAGACACGGCGGAGGTCGTCGCCAGGCCTGCCGTCCTCGCCATGCGCGAGCTCGGGATGACGGACGAGGAGATCGGCGATGGCACGCGCCTGGTGGGCCCTCCCTGGCCTGCGGGCTTCATGGACATCTACGGCATGGACATGGAGACGGCCACTAAGGTCTCCAAGCGGGCGCGCGAGATCCGCAAGACGACCGACCAGAGCGCCTTCCCGCTGTTCGAGGGCGTCCCGGAGTTCCTGGAGGCCCTTCGCGACGCGGGCAGGACCCTGGTGCTTGTGACCTCGCGCGAGACCGACTATGCCGCACGCACGGCGCACGCCAAGGGAATCGACGGGTACTTCGACGCGGTGATAGGGCAGGACGACCAGACCCAGCCCGGCAAGGTGCCGCTCGTGGGCAAGGCGTTCGAGCGCTACGGCGTGGGACCCGAGCGCTGCGTGTTTGTGGGCGACCGGCGCTACGACGTGGAGGCCGGCAAGGCCTGGGGCGTCCCCACGGTCGGCTGCCTCTGGGGCATCGGCGGGCGCGAGGAGCTCGAGGAGGCCGGCGCCGACCTGCTCGTCTCGAGCTTCGCCGAGCTGCAGGGTCTCCTTCTGGGAGGCGGCGGGGGCTCCTGCCAGAAGGGCTAGCCGCAGGCAACCCAACGCTGGCCAGCCAACGCGAGCCGCCCGACGCAGGCCGCCCGCGCCGACAGCAGGCATGCGACGCAGGACGCCCCAGGCACATGCCCGGGGCGTCCTCCTTTCTTCCTGCATGTGGTGCCGGGAGCTACTCGAGCTCGAAGGCGCCGGTGTAGAGCTGGTAGTACACGCCCTTCTGGGCGATGAGCTCGTCGTGCGTTCCGCGCTCGATGATGCGGCCATGGTCGAGCACGATGATCACGTCGGAGTTGCGCACGGTGGAGAGGCGGTGCGCGATGACGAACGTCGTGCGTCCCTGCATGAGCATGTCCATGCCGCGCTGCACGATCTGCTCGGTGCGGGTGTCGATGGAGCTCGTGGCCTCGTCCAGGATCATCACCGGCGGGTCGGCCACGGCGGCGCGGGCGATGGAGATGAGCTGGCGCTGGCCCTGCGAGA
>CADBMC010000062.1 GCA_902795635.1 uncultured Coriobacteriaceae bacterium
CCATCCGGATAGTTCTGCGAGCACACGAGGCGGCCTCCGCGCCGGCGCCACACGCCGCGCAGACGCCCCTCCGAGACGAGCGAGCACTCCTCGCCCTCCTCAATGCCCGCATCGCCGACGGGAATGCCCCTCCCGCAGGCGACGTCGGCGGCCTCCGCCTCCGAGAGGCTGCGCACGGGAAGCCCGAGCAGCCGCACCGGGTCGAGCTCGGCCGCGCGGACGGCGGCGGCTCCCCCCTCGTCGAGCGCGTCGAGGGCGACGCACTCCCGCTCGTCCACCATGCCTGCCGCCGTGCGGCGAAGGCCGGCCAGGTAGGCGCAGCTGCCGAGCTCGCGGCCGAGGTCGCGCGCGAAGGAGCGCACGTAGAACCCCTTCGAGACGGTGAGGTCCACCAACCAGTCGAACTCGCCGCCCTCCGCGGGCCCCATGCCCACGAGCGCGGCCGCGAGCACCTCCACGCTTCTGGGCTCGAGCTCGAGCGGATGGCCCGCACGTGCCGCGTCGTAGGCGCGCACGCCGCCGCGGGATATGGCGCTGTATGCGGGGGGCACCTGGTCGAGCCTGCCCACGAGCGAGCCCACCCGCTCGCGCGCGAACGCCTCGTCCGCGACGCACGCGGACACCTCTGCCGTGCGCACGACCTGCCCCTCCGCGTCGCAGGTGTCGGTCTCCTGCCCGAAGCGGACGCGGGCCAGGTAGCGCTTGTCGTCCAGCGTGATCCTGCCCAGGAGGCGCGCCCCCTGGCCAATGCCCACCACGAGAACGCCGGACGCCGCCGGGTCGAGCGTGCCGGCATGGCCCACCCTGCCCTCGCCCGTGGCCCGCCTCACGCGCGCCACGACGTCGTGGGAGGAAGGGCCCTCCGGCTTGTCCACCGCGATGAGCGCATTGATGCCGCTTGCGCCGCGTCGCACTACGCGCTCGCCTCTGTCCCCTCGAGCATCCGCTCGAGAAGCGGCAGCATCTTGGAGATCGCCTCTTCGGGCGTGCCGTCGAAGGTGAAGCCCGCGGCCGCCTTGTGCCCGCCGCCTCCGAGCTGCCGGGCCGCCTCGGAGACGTCCTGGTCGCCCTTGGCGCGGAGGTTGCCGCGCACCTTGCCCGGCTCGACCTCCTTCACGAAGAGGGCGACGTCGGTGCCCTCCACGGTGCGCACCACGTCGATGAGCCCGTCGCACTCGTCCGGGGAGACGCCCGCGTCGCAGATGTCCTCGTAGCTGGCGTGGCTGTAGGCGATCCTGCCGTCGAGGCAGGTCTTGATGCGCCCCATCACGAGCGCCTCGAGGTGCAGGTACTCGATGCGGAAGCTCTGGTACACGTGCAGGGAGATCTCGGAGGGGCTGGCGCCGGCGTCCACGAGCTGGCTGGCCACCTGGAACGCCTCTCCGTCGGTGTTCTGGTACTGGAAGCGCCCGGTGTCGGTGACTATGGCGCACAGCAGGCACTGCGCAACGTCCGGCGTGAGCTCGATGCCCACGTGGCGCGCCGCCTCGTACACGATCACGCCCGTCGCCGCGGCGTCGGGCCGCGAGATGCGCACCTCGCCCGAGGCGTCGTCAGTCGGGTGATGGTCCACCACGGCGAGCGCCTTGGCGCGCTCGGCCACCGGCCGGGCGTCGGCAAGGCGGCGGTCGGCGGAGGGGAGGTCCACGCACACGAAGAGGTCCGGCGTGCCCTCGTAGGAGGCGGCCTCCACGTAGGAGCCCGAGCCCGGAAGGAAGCGGTAGACGGCAGGGACGGGGCCGCGGTCCGCCAGCATGCGCACCACGTGCGCCTCGGGCCAGCGGCGCTCGATGAGCGCGGCCATCGCCAGCACGGAGCCCACGGCGTCGCCGTCGGGGTTCGTATGGGCGCACAGGACGATTTCCCCAGAGCGGCCCACCAAGGCGTCGAGCGCCTCGATCCCGTGCTCGAACCCCGGCTCCTCGCAGATGCTAGAAGACACGTCCTCCCCCTACTCCTGCTCCTCCGGAGGCACCGGATAGCCGTTCTCGTCCTTCTCCTGCGCCATCGTCTCGGGGCGGTTCTGGAGGGCGCGCGCGATGCGCTCCGCCTCGTCGGCGGTCGTGTCGATCTGGAATATGAGCTCGGGCGTCACGCGCCAGCCCAGGGCATGACCGAGGAACGAGCGGATGCGCCCCTTGGCCCGCGCGAGGGCCGCGAGCACCTCGTCGTATCGTTCGGGCTCGCAGCTCACGTAGGCGCGCAGCACCGACTTGTCCACCGACACCTCCACGCCCGTGAGCGTGACGTTGTCGAGCGCAGGGTCGCTTACCTCGTAGAGCAGGATGCTCGCGAGCTTCTCGCGGGCCTGCTCGTTCGTGCGACGCGAGCCTTGGTTCTGCTTCAAGGCGACCTCCCCCCGTGCCTGCGCGCTACTCGGTGCGCGCCACCTCGACGACCTGGTAGCACTCGATGACGTCGCCGATGTGGAAGTCCTGGTAGTTGTCGAGGGCAAGGCCGCACTCGTAGCCGGCGCGCACGCTCGAGACGTCGTCCTTGTAGCGGCGCATGCTCGCGAACGTGCCGTCGTAGACCACGATGCCGTCGCGCACGAGGCGCACCTTGTCGGAGCGCGAGATCTCGCCCTCGGTGACCATGCAGCCGGCGGCCACGCCGACCTTGGGCACCTTGAAGGTCTCGCGCACCTCGGCG
>CADBMC010000063.1 GCA_902795635.1 uncultured Coriobacteriaceae bacterium
ATCTTGGCGTAGCACATCATCTGGCGGCTACCCGCCTGTGCGGCCACGAGCTGGCAGCCCTTGAGGACCTCCATGCAGGCGTCGTAGCTGCCCTCGATGGCCGTCTCGAACGGCCCCACGAAGTAGTCGAGGCCGCTCGCGTCGATGTAGGCGATCACCTCGTCGACGACGCGGCAGGTCTCATCGTCGCTGCCCACATCGAGCGGCAGCAGCTGGATGGCGACAGAGCATTCCATGGCATCCCCCTCACGGCAAGGCAAAGGCCCTGCGCATCGCATGCGAGCGCAGGGCCTCCTCGTGACACCATGGCGTCCCTACGCTGGCATTACCCAGATCAGGTTCTCGGGTCGCGGCATCGGTGCCACCTCTCAGCCGGGCCATCTCCCAGCTCCCCGTTCGCGGTCCAGTATAGCGCGCCTCCGAAGGCTCAAGCGGCGGATTCCGGCTGCCCGCGGGCACACGCGCCTCGGCGTCACGTCCATGCGCGTTTTGCGATCGCCTGTTCGCGAAATCCGCCCAGGCAATCGCAAAACGCGCGGCAACATCACCGAACGCCGCCCGAGGGCCGTGCGACGCCCGAGGGCACGGGGGTCGGCCGCGTCACTCCACGGTCTCGTACGGGAGCCGGTCCACGAGGTAGCCGCGCGCGGCAAGCGCCGCACCGATCTCGTCCAGCTCCTCCTCGGTGGAGGCGCTCACGTGATGGAAGTGGTAGCCGGAGGTCACGCGCGAGAGCGGCGTCGAGCGGCTCGAGGCGATGTCAGCCAGGTAGAGTGCCACGTCGCGGCGGCTCGAGACGTTGAGCGGCACGGAGATCACGCCGTAGGTGCGGTGGTTCACCACCACGTCCTCCACCGTCCCGCCGAGGTCGACGATGAGGTCGAGCTCGTCTTCCATCTGCTCCTCGGTGTGGCGCACCTTGAAGATGCGGCGTGGCCGGTCGTGCCGGCGCAGCACGTAGCCGCGGTGCGTGGACTCCACCTCCACGCCGCCGCGCCGGAGCAGCGCCACGTCCTGCACGATGACCTGCCGGCTCACGCCCAGCTCGCTCGCCAGCCGGCCGCCAGAGACGGGCTCCCCGGCACCTCCGAGGAGCGCCACGATCCTCGCTCTGCGATCTTCTCCGCCCATGCGCCTCAGGCTAGCATTGATTCGAAGTCACGGTGAGGTGCTTGAGCGAGAGGTCGAGAACGGGAGCGGAGTGGGTGATCGCCCCCGAGGACACGTAGTCCACGCCTAGGTCGACGAGGCTGGCGGCGCGCTCCATCGTGACGTTGCCCGAGACCTCCACCTCCGCCGCGCCGTCGATGACGCGGATGGCCTCGCGCATGGCGTCCACGTCCATGTTGTCGAGCATGATGATGTCCGCGCCCGCCTCCACGGCCTCGCGGACCTGCCCGATCGTCTCGACCTCCACCTCGATCTTGCGCACGAAGGGCGCGTAGGCGCGCGCCGCGGCGACGGCCTTGGCCACCCCGCCGGCGGCGTCGATGTGGTTGTCCTTGAGCAGCACGCCGTCGGAGAGGTTGTAACGGTGGTTGCCGGCGCCACCCACGCGCACGGCCTCCTTCTCGAAGACGCGCATGTTGGGGCAGGTCTTGCGCGTGTCCACGAGGCGCGTCCTGGTGCCCGCGAAGAGGGCCGACATCCGCCGCGCGGCGGTGGCGATGCCGCTCATGCGCTGCAGGTAGTTGAGAGCAACGCGCTCGCCCGAGAGGAGCGTCCGCACGTGGGCGCGCACGCATCCCAGGTCCTGCCCGGAGGCCACGTCGTCGCCCTCCTGCACCGAGAACTCGCAGGCGGCCGTTGGGTCCAGGAGCTCGAACGTGCGGGCGAACACGTCCAGCCCGCATATGACGCCGTCCTCCTTGGCTATGAGGCGGACCTCTCCCGTGGCTGCCTCGCCTATCACGGACGCCGTGGTGACGTCCTCGCTCGTTATGTCCTCGCGGAGCGCCGAGAGGATCAGCGGCTCCGCCTGCAGCTTGAGCGTCACCGAGTTCATGCGGCATGCCTCCTTCTCACGATGTCGCGCGCGGCCAGCCGGGAGAAGACGAGGCTCTCGAGAAGGGAGTTGCTCGCCAGCCGGTTGGCGCCGTGCACGCCGTTGCAGCTTGTCTCGCCCGCCGCGTAGAGGTGCGGCAGGGTGGTCTCGGAGTTCGCGCCCACGTGGATGCCGCCCATGAGGTAGTGCTGCGCCGGCACCACCGGTATGGGCTCGCGGCGGATGTCGTAGCCCTCCTCCAGGCAGCGCTGCCAGATGTGGGCGAAGTGCCCGCAGATCACGTCCTCGGGCACGCGTTCGAACGAGAGGCGCACGTAGCGCGAGCCCTCGCGCTCCATCTGCTCGTAGGTGGCCTTCGAGACCACGTCGCGGGGTTGGAGCTCGTCGCAGAAGCGCTCGCCGGCGGCGTTCAGCAGGATGGCACCCTCGCCGCGGCAGCTCTCCGAGATGAGGAAGGCGCGGCCGGGCCGCTCGGAGTAGAGCGACGTGGGGTGGATCTGCACGTAGTCCATGTGGTCGAGCTCGACGCCGTGGGCCGCCGCCACGCGGCAGCCGTCGCCCGTGAGGCAGGGGAAGTTCGTCGAGCGCTCGTAGAGCCCGCCGATGCCGCCCGTGGCGAGGATAACGTCGCGTGCGCGCATCTCGAGGCGCCGCCCGTGCGCGTCATGCGCCACGATGCCCACGCAGGCACCGCCCTCCACCAGGAGGTCGTCCATGCACACGTGCTCGCGGATCTCCACGTTGGGAAGCCGACGCACCTGCGCCAGCAGCTTGGTCGTGATCTCCTTGCCGGTGACGTCGGCGTGGTGGAGGATGCGCGGCCGCGAGTGGGCGCCCTCGCGGGTGTAGTCGTAGCCGCCGTCGGGCGTGCGGTCGAACTCCACGCCGAGGCGCACGAGGTCGGCGATCACGTCGCGGCTCGACCAGATCATGGTGTCCACGCTCTGGGCGCGGCACTCGCCATGGCCCGCGCGCATGGTGTCGTCGAACCACGAGGCGTAGTCGTCGTGGTCGCGCATCACGCAGATGCCGCCCTGCGCGAGCATGGAGTCGCAGCTCTCGAGGTCCTCCTTGCAGATCATGCGCACGCGAAGGCCGCGCGGCAGGTTGAGCGCCGCGTAGAGACCTGCCACGCCGCAGCCCACGATGACCACGTCGCTGGCAAGGGATTTCGGCGCCTGC
>CADBMC010000064.1 GCA_902795635.1 uncultured Coriobacteriaceae bacterium
CGCGCGTTCATCGAGGTCATGACCGAGGGCGACATGAACGGGCGCGTCTTCACGTTCCCTATACCCACCTACAACATCACGAAGGACTTCGACTGGGACTCCCCGAACGCGGACCTGCTCTTCGAGATGACGGCCAAGTACGGGCTGCCCTACTTCCAGAACTTCGTTAACTCCGACCTCGAGCCCCACATGGTGCGCTCGATGTGCTGCCGCCTGCAGCTGGACCTCCGCGAGCTGCTCAAGCGCGGAAACGGGCTGTTCGGCTCCGCCGAGCAGACCGGCTCCATAGGCGTGGTCACCATCAACATGGCGCGCCTCGGCTACAAGCACAAAGGCGACGAGGAGGGGCTTCTCGCCGAGCTCGACCAGCTGCTCTCGCTCGCTCGCACGTCGCTCGAGCTCAAGCGCAAGGAGATCCAGCGCCTGATCGACGCCGGGCTCTTCCCCTACACGCGCCGCTACCTCGGCACGCTGCGGAACCACTTCTCCACCATCGGCGTGAACGGGATGAACGAGATGGTCCGCAACTTCACGGACGACGCGCACGACATCACCGACCCATTCGGTCACCAGATGGCGCTCGATGTGCTCGACCACGTGCGCGCCCGCATGGTCGAGTTCCAGGAGGAGACCGGCCACATGTACAACCTCGAGGCGACGCCGGCGGAGGGAACCACCTACCGCTTCGCGCGCGAGGACCTCAAGCGCTACCCCGACATCCTGCAGGCGGGCACGCCGGAGGAGCCCTACTACACGAACTCCTCGCAGCTGCCGGTTGGCTACACCACCGACCCCTTCAAGGCCTTGGCCGAGCAGGAGGACCTGCAGAAGAAGTACACCGGCGGCACGGTCCTGCACCTCTACATGGGCGAGCGCATCAGCTCGTCGGAGGCGTGCAAGCAGCTGGTGAGGCGTTCGCTGGAACGCTTCCGCCTGCCCTACATAACGATCACGCCCACGTTCTCCATCTGCCCGAAGCATGGCTACATCGCAGGCGAGCACGAGTTCTGCCCCATCTGCGACGAGGAGATCGCGAAGCGCAAGCGGGACGAGATGGCCAAGGCGCAGGGCGCCCCCGCACCCGTCCCGGCATCCTAAGGAGGATCCCATGGTCAACAAGGAAGAGCTCACGAGCACCGGCGCCGTCGTCGATGGCGTGTGGATCGGCAACGACGAGCGCCAGCCCTGCGAGGTGTGGACGCGCGTGATGGGTTACTACCGTCCCGTCTCCTTCTTCAACACCGGCAAGAAGGGCGAGTTCCACGAGCGCGTCGAGTTCGTGGAGCCCAAGGCCTAGCCGTGCCGGCCTCCGAGCCCATGCCTGGCTGCGCGCGCAGCTCGCGGAGCCCCCTGCGCCTGGGCGACATCGTCCCGTTCACGACGGTGGACTGGCCGGGACGGCTTGCCGCCGTCGCCTTCTGCGTGGGCTGCCCCTGGCGGTGCCCCTACTGCCAGAACCACCTGCTATGGAGCCCCGATGCCGCCACGAGCACGCTCGACGACCTGCTCGCGCTCATGCGCGAGCGGCAGGGGCTCCTCGACGGGGTGGTGTTCTCGGGCGGCGAGCCGCTCATGCAGGAGGCGCTTCCCGACGCCATCGCGCAGGTGCGCTCGCTCGGGTTCGAGGTGGCGCTTCACACCGGCGGCGCCGATCCTGCACGCCTGGAGGCGATCCTGCCGCAGCTCAGCTGGGTGGGCTTCGACGTGAAGGCGCCGTGGGACGCCTACGAGCGCATCACGGGCGTGCCCGGCTCCGGCGATGCGGCCCGCGAGAGCCTGCGGCTCGTGCTCGCCTCTGGGGTGGCGATGGAGGCCAGGACCACCTGGCATCCCGCGCTGCTCTCCACGGCGGAGGTGGAGCGGCTCGCGCGCGACATCGCGCAGGAGGGCGTGAGGAGCTGGGCCGTCCAGGCGTATCGCCACGTGGGCACCGACGGCTCCCTGCCGCGCGAGACCGTCTATCCCTCCGACGTCCCGGAGGGTGTCGCGGGGCTCTTCGAGAGCTACGAGTTCCGCAGGGCGTAGGCATGGCCGCGCGGGGTGCCGCACGCCTCGCGGGCCGGCGAAAGGCACCGTGCGCCCGACCCGTCTTGGCCTTTTTGGTGAATGTCGCCAAGGGCGCGTGCCGTCGCGATAGACTGCTTAAGTCTGTGTTTCCAACTCGTGTCCCTGCGGCGCCGGGCCCTGCGCCCGCGTCAACCAGGAAAGGTGCTCTCGATGAAGGCAGTCATACCCGCTGCGGGCCTGGGAACCCGCTTCCTCCCTGCGACGAAGTCGGTCCCGAAGGAGCTGCTCCCCGTCCTCGACAAGCCTGTCATCCAGTACGTCGTCGAGGAGGCGCTGGCACCGGAGGGCGTCGACGGCGTGATCATCGTCACCTCCCATGAGAAGCCGCAGATCGAGGGGCACTTCGAGCGCGACGTCACGCTGGAGGACCTGCTCATCGAGCGTGGCAAGCCAGGCTGTGCCGAGAAGGTTCGCGAGGCCGGCGAGTTCCCCGTGAGCTTCGTCTACCAGGAGGCCCCCCTCGGGCTGGGCCATGCCGTCCACTGCGCGGCGGAGGAGGTCGGCGACGACAGGTTCTTCGTGCTGCTCGGCGACTACTTCGTGCCGGACCACCTCATGAACAAGCGCATGGCGGAGGTCTCCGCCGAGCATGGCGGCGCGTCCGTCATCGCCGTCGCCCCCGTGGACCCTGCCGAGGTGAGCCGCTACGGCATCATCGCAGGCGATTGCGTGGGCAGCATCGCGGGCTCCGACGCCACGGGC
>CADBMC010000065.1 GCA_902795635.1 uncultured Coriobacteriaceae bacterium
GCGGGCCGGCGTCGCGGATCTCCTTCGGCATGTTGGGATACTTCTTCCTACAGTTATCCTCGAACATGCCCGCCAGCCGCCTCGCCTGCTCGTCGTAGGCCAAGACGTCCTCCCAAGTGGAGCGCGGGTCCAGGATCACGTCGGGAACGCCCGGAACGGACACGGGGACATCCAAGTTGAAGAGGTCGTCGTGCCGATAGCCTGCCTTGTCGATCTCGCCGGTGAGCACGGCGGTGACCATCGCGCGCGTATAGGCCAGCTTGATGCGCGACCCAATCCCGTACGGGCCGCCCGTCCAGCCCGTGTTCACCAGATAGACGCGCGTGCCATGGCGGTCGATGCGCTCGCCGAGCATCCTCGCGTAGATGCCCGGGTCGAGCGGCATGAAGGGCTCGCCGAAGAGCGTGGAGAACGTCGGCTGCGGCTCCTTGATGCCACGCTCGGTGCCGGCGACCTTGGCGGTGAAGCCCGCCTCGAAGTGGTACATGGCCGCCTCGCGGCTCAGGCGCGATACCGGGGGCAGGACGCCGACGGCGTCGGCGGTGAGGAAGATGACGGCCGATGGCACGCCGCCCTTTCCGTCGGGCACCGAGTTGTCGATGTAGGAGATGTCGTAGCCGACGCGTCCGTTCTCCGTGATCGAGTCGTCGAAGTAGTCCGGCTTGCGCGTGGCCGGGTCCACCGCCACGTTCTCCATCACCGAGCCGAAGCGGATGGCATCGTATATCTCAGGCTCGGTCTCCGGCGTGATGCGGATGGTCTTCGCGTAGCATCCGCCCTCGAAGTTGAAGACGCCTCCGTCCGCCCAGCCATGCTCGTCGTCGCCGATGAGACGCCTGCCAGGGTCTGCCGAGAGCGTCGTCTTGCCGGTGCCGGAGAGGCCGAAGAAGACGGCCGTGTCGTGGGTCTCGGGGTCCATGTTCGCGGAGCAGTGCATCGGCAGCACGCCGTCCTCCACCACGAGCAGGTAGTTCATGACGGAGAAGACCGCCTTCTTGATCTCGCCGGCGTAGCTCGTGCCGGCGATGACGATCATGCGCTCCTCGAAGTCGATGATGACGGCGGCCTCGGAGTTCGTGCCGCACTCCGCAGGGTCCACCTTGCACCCCGGAGCGGCGAGGACGGTGAAGTCGGGCACGCCGAACGCCGCCGCCTCCTCCGGGATCACGTTCACGAAGAGGTCGTGCACGAACAGGGCCTGGCTCGCGAGCTCGCAGACGACCGAGATCTTGCGGGAGTACGTGCGGTCGGCACCCGCGAGGACATGCTCCACATAGAGCTTTGGCTGCGCGGAAAGATAGGCCTTGACCTTCGTCTTGACCTTCTCGTACCCGTCCTCGGAGATGGGCACGTTCACCTTTCCCCATGCGATGGCGTCATGGATCGAGGGACGGTCCACGATGAAGCGGTCGTGCGGTGACCTTCCGGTGTACTTCCCGGTGAGGACGCACAGCGCCCCCGTCTCGGAGAGGATGCCCTCGTGATGAGCGAGCGCCTCTTCGACGAGCACCGGCGGCGCCGCGTTCAGCATCACCGAGTCGTCATCAGCCTCGATCCCAAGCCCCTTGAGCTCTCCCATGCACAGGTCGCCCATGCATGCCCCCTTCTGCTCGTCCGATACGTGGCCGCGTCGCGGCGTGCATGAAAGGATGCCCCATGCCGAGACAGACGCAACCCTTGCATCTGCCAGCGGCCAATCTCATATTCCGAGCACATTCTCCCGACACAACCACCAAACGCCCAGCTGACAGACGAGGGGCACGGCCGTGCGACCGTGCCCCTCGTGCAGAGCGTCCTATCGATACGGGCGATGCCCGCTAGTAGCTCACGACCGTGGTCCCCGACGGGATGTTCTGGTTGATCCAGCGAGCGTCGTCGATGCTCATGCGAACGCACCCGTGCGAGATCGACATGCCGAGACGCCCGTCCTGGATCGTGAACGTCCCCTGGTTGTACAGGACCGAATGGAAGAGGATGTCACCGTTGAACTGGGTCCAGTAATAGCAGGTGTAGCCATGCCCGAACGAATAGCCACGGGACCCGATGCTGAAGACGCCGCGCGAGGTTGGCGTCGACGGGGCTCCAGTGCTGACGGTCCAGATGTGGATGGGCGTCCAGTTCTGCTGTGAGCCGGAGTAGACGGTGACCTGATGGGCGTTGAGGTTGACGCTGATGAGGTAGCTTGTGGGGCTCGAGTAGTTCCAGATGTGCAGACGATCGCCGGAGAGCATGCCGACATAGGAGAGCTTCCCGTCGTTGTCGGCCCAATACATCGAGGCATCCGTCGAGGTGTAGAAGGAGTTACGCAGCACGTATCCGCTTCCGGGAACGCCATAGTACTGAGCGCCGCCAAGCGAGAAAAGCCCCACGTGCGCGCCGATGTGGCCGCCGCAGCAGTCATCGATGCGATAGCGCTGCAGCGATCCCGCGTACTTCGAGGTGACGAGCCATCCGTTCGTCGTATCCGCGAGCGACACGAGGACGCCCTCGTTGTCCGCAAGCAGGACGCCGTCGGAGTCGTAGCCGAGCGTCCCCCTCAAGACATAGCCCTCGTTGCGCGTGTAGTAGTCCTTCGCATCTACGGTGAAGAACCCGGGGTGAGCCGCATGGTCGGCATCGCTGATGTAGTAGCGCTGCAGGCCTTGGCCATAGTTACCGACCGCCCAGCCCGGCCCCGCGAGCTTCCCGTCGTTGTTCGCGACGTAGACGAGCCCGCCGACGTTGCGGACGCCACGAAGCACGTAGCCGGCAGAGGTCGTACAGTGCGCCCAGCCGTCATCCGAGTAGCCCGGCACGCAGCCGTGCCTGTCGGCGTCCACCCAGTAGCGCTGCAGGCCTTGGCCGTAGTCGCCCACGACCCAGCCGGGGCCGGCGAGCTTGCCGTCGTTGTCGGCGACGTAGACGGTTCCGTCGGAGGCGGCGTAGACGCCGCGGACCACA
>CADBMC010000066.1 GCA_902795635.1 uncultured Coriobacteriaceae bacterium
CCCGCATGTTGGTCGGGGTGACTGGATTCGAACCAGCGACCCTCTGCTCCCAAAGCAGATGCGCTACCAAGCTGCGCCACACCCCGGAGCCGCCAAGAAAGTATAGGCGAGGCTTCGTCCGGCCACAAGTTTTCAGCTGCGTTGCCAGTGCGTTTCGGAAGCGCTTCGGAAGACTCTGACAGGCAGGCCATGCCTCATGCTTCGTTTGTCTGGACGGCCGCTTGCTTGCGGGGACATGGGCGGCCGCCGACGTTCGGGCTACGTCCGTGAGAGGAGACGCATGAGCTATTCGGAGAGGGTCATCGCGCAGCTGGCCGAGAGGTATGCGGGCCAGCCGGAGTTCGTGCAGGCGACGAGCGAGGTGCTGGGGTCCATCCAGCCCGCGCTCGACAGGCACCCGGAGTTCGAGGAGGCGGCCCTCCTCGAACGCCTCGTCGAGCCCGAGCGCATCATCATGTTCCGCGTACCGTGGCTGGACGACGCCGGCCATGTGCAGGTGAACCGCGGCTACCGCGTGGAGTTCAACAGCGCCATAGGCCCCTACAAGGGCGGCCTGCGCTTCCACCCCTCCGTCAACCTGTCCATCCTCAAGTTCCTGGGCTTCGAGCAGATCTTCAAGATCTCGCTCACCGGCCTTCCCATCGGCGGCGGCAAGGGCGGCGCCGACTTCGACCCGAAGGGCAAGTCGGATGCCGAGGTCATGAGGTTCTGCCAGTCGTTCATGACCGAGCTGTTCCGCCATATCGGCGCCGACACCGACGTCCCCGCCGGTGACATCGGCGTGGGCGGCCGCGAGATCGGCTACCTGTTCGGCCAGTACAAGCGCCTGGCCAACCGCTACGAGGGCGTCCTCACGGGCAAGGGCCTCACCTGGGGCGGCTCGCTCGCGCGCACCGAGGCCACCGGCTACGGCGCCGTGTACTTCGCCTCCGACGTGCTCGCCGACAAGGGCGAGTCCCTCGACGGGAAGCGCGTGAACATCACCGGCGCGGGCAACGTGGCAACCTACGCCGTGCAGAAGGCCGAGCAGCTCGGCGCCCTCGTCCAGACCGTCTCCGACTCCACGGGCTGGGTCTACGACCCGGCAGGCATCGACGTCAAGCTCCTGCGCGAGGTGAAGGAGGTCCGTCGCGGCCGCATCAGCGAGTACGCCCAGGAGCGCGAGGGCTCCGTCTACCACGAGGGGGCCGGCTGCTGGGAGGTCCCCTGCGACGTCTACATGCCCTGCGCCACGCAGAACGAGCTGCCGCTCGAGGGCGCCAAGGCGCTCGTCGAGGCCGGCTGCGGGCTCGTCGTGGAGGGCGCGAACATGCCGACGACGCTTAAGGCCACGAACCTGCTGCTCGAGAAGGGCGTCACCTTCTGCCCGGGCAAGGCCGCGAACGCCGGAGGCGTGGCGGTCTCTGCCCTGGAGATGAGCCAGAACTCCGAGCGCCTGCAGTGGACCTTCGAGGAGGTCGACGAGAGGCTCAAGGGGATCATGAAGAGCATCCACGACAACGCGCGCGACGCGGCCGACGAGTGCGGCGTGCCGGGCAACTACGTGGTGGGCGCGAACGTCGCCGGCTTCCTCAAGGTGGCTGACGCGATGATGGCCCAGGGCATCGTCTAGCGAAGACGCGCCCGGCGCGGCACCTGCCGCGATGTGGCGACCCCATGGCGGCCTCGGCTGGGCATCTGCCCCGTCGAGGTCGCCATTTGCTATCATTACGAAGCTGTGTGCCCAAGGCGCGTGCGTCGTGGGCACGAACGTCCAATGCGGGCGTGGCGGAACTGGTAGACGCGCTGGATTTAGGTTCCAGTGGGAGAGATCTCGTGAAGGTTCAAATCCTTTCGCCCGCACCATCGATTGCACGCGTCGTGCGTTGGCGTGCGACGAGGCACGCAAGGTAGTGCCTGTGGCGATGCCGCAGGTCGGAGACAGTGGAGGAACGTTGAACATCCAAGTCAGCTCAGAGAAGACCGCGGACGACAAGCTCACCTGCAAGGTGGTCGTGCCCGCCGCAGAGGTGGACAAGGCGGTCAAGGACACCTACGCCGACATCGCGACGCGTTATCGCTTCCAGGGGTTCCGCAAGGGCCATGTGCCGCGCCCGGTGATCGACGGCATGGTCGGCCGCCAGGCGGTGCTGAGCGACGCCACCAACACCGTCCTCAACGCGCTCGACCCGCAGCTCGTCGAGGAGCTCGACGTCGTGCCGCTGGCCGAGGTCTCCTATGGCGACGACATCCAGCCCGTCGTCGAGCATGCCGACTACGAGGTCGAGGCCACCATCACCGTGCGCCCCGACGCCGAGCTCACCGACTACGACGCCGTCGCCATCGACATGCCGCCCGCAGAGCCCACCGAGGCCGAGATCGACGAGCAGATCGACGTCCTGCAGGGCTATCACACCACCTACGAGGACGTCGAGGAGGACCGTCCCGTCGAGGGCGACGACATCGTCTCGATCGACATCGAGAACGTGAAGGACGCCGAGAACTTCGTGGGCAAGGACCGCCTCATCGACATGAGCCGCGAGGGCATGCCCGCCGCGTTCGACAGCCAGCTCCTGGGCATGAGGAAGGGCGAGGACCGCGAGGTCACCTGGGAGGAGACCCACGGCGAGGGCGACGAGGCCAAGACCGTGTCCCGCACGGCCAAGGTGCACCTCAACGCCATCAAGCGCGCCGTGACCCCCGAGCTCACCGAGGAGTTCGTGAAGAAGAGCTACGGCTTCGACACCCTCGACGAGCTGCGCGACGCCGTGCGCGACGAGCTCAAGAACGACCGCACCTACACGATGCCCAACATCAAGGAGAACCGCGTCGTTGAGGCCGTCGCCAAGAAGCTGGCGCTCGACGAGATCCCCGAGAGCTACCTCAACAGCGTCTACACCGACCTCGTGCAGACCTTCCTGGGCCAGCTCCAGCGCCAGGGCACCACGCTCGACAACTACCTGCGCATGAACGGCGTCTCCACCGAGCAGTTCCTCGACGACATCAAGGAGCAGGCCTCCGAGCGTGCCCGCCAGACGCTCGCGCTCGACTCGCTCGCCGACCATCTCGCCTTCGAGATCACCGACGAGGAGCTCCAGAAGGAGTTCGCCGACGCCGGCATGGACGATGCCGAGGCCTCCATCAAGGAGTTCCGCGACTCCGGCCGCCTTCCGGCCGTGCGCGAGGCCATGAAGCGCACCAAGGCGCTCAACTGGCTCGTGGAGAACGCGGAGGTGACCGAGGTCGACGAGGCCGCCAAGCGCCAGGAGGAGAAGGCCGCCGAGGGCGAGGGCGCCGAGAAGGCCGCTGACGATCCCGCAGCCGACGACGCCGCGGCCAGCGAGGCCGGGCCTGCCGCCGATGACGCCGCCACGGAGGCCGCGCCCGAGGCATAACGTCGCGAACATGTGAGATTCGGCCGACGGCTGGCAGAGGGCTTGCAGCTTCGCTGCGCCTTCCTGCCAGCCGTCGCATTCGATGCGCATCGTTTGGGGTATCACTTGGGAGGTATTCGCCTGAACGGACAAGGAGCGACATGAACAACCCCAAGAACATCCCGCTGATCCCCTACGTCATCGAGCAGACGCCTCGGGGCGAGCGCAGCTACGACATCTACTCCCGCCTGCTCAACGAGCGCATCGTGTTCCTCGGCGAGGAGATCACGCGCGACTCCGCGAACCTCGTTATCGCGCAGCTGCTGCACCTCGAGAGCCAGGACCCCGACAAGGACATCTCCCTCTACATCGACTCGCCCGGCGGCGAGGTGTACGCGGGCCTCGGCATCCTGGACACCATGAACTTCATCAAGCCCGACGTCTCCACCATCTGCGTGGGCATGGCCGCTTCCATGGCGTCGGTCCTGCTCGCGGCCGGCACCAAGGGCAAGCGCTTCGCGCTGCCGAACTCCATGATCCTGATTCACCAGCCGAGCTCGGGCGCCCAGGGCCAGCAGACCGACATCCAGATCGTCGCCGACGAGACCAAGTGGATCCGCGAGCACCTCAACGAGCTGCTGAGCTCCTACACCGGCCAGCCCGTGGAGAAGATCAACCAGGACACCGAGCGTGACAACTACATGCGCGCCCAGGAGGCCATGGAGTACGGACTCGTGGACAAGGTGATCACCTCGCGCGCCAAGAACGACGAGGAGTAGCACGCCAAGCAACGACGCCTACCGAACGGAAGAAGGGGAATGGCGGACACGATCGATACCTCCGGCACCGGGGAGCTGCGCTGCTCGTTCTGCGGCAAGACGCGCGACCAGGTCCGAAAGCTCATACAGGGTCCCGCGGGCGTCTGCATCTGCGACGAGTGCGTGAAGACCTGCTACGACATCATCGACGACTCCGACGCCGCCGAGCTGGCCGCCGAGCGCGCCTCCGTGGCGTCTCGCGTCCTGCCCTCACTGCAGGAGCTTCCCACCCCGCACGAGATCTACGACGAGCTGTCGCAGTACGTGATGGGGCAGGAGGCCGCGAAGCGCGCCATGAGCGTGGCCGTGTACAACCACTACCGCCGCATCCTGTCGGGCAACGACGAGGTGGCCGAGGGCGAGGAGAACGTCGAGATAGCCAAGAGCAACATCCTGCTGCTCGGCCCCACGGGCACCGGCAAGACGCTTCTGGCCCAGACGCTCGCGCGCTTCCTGGAGGTCCCGTTCGCCATCGCGGACGCCACCACCCTCACCGAGGCGGGGTACGTGGGCGAGGACGTGGAGAACATCCTGCTCAAGCTCATCACGGCCGCGGACGGCGACGTGGAGCGCGCCGAGGTGGGCATCGTCTACATCGACGAGATCGACAAGATCGCCCGCAAGGCCGAGAACCTCTCCATCACGCGCGA
>CADBMC010000067.1 GCA_902795635.1 uncultured Coriobacteriaceae bacterium
GTGGCCATAGGCGAGCTGGCCGACGGGCTGGACATCAACCTGGACCTCGTGCCCAAGAAGTACGACGGCCTCGACGGCACCGAGCTCGCCATCTCCGAGAGCCAGGAGCGCATGGCCGTGGCCCTCGCGCCCGAGGACGTGGACGAGTTCCTGGGCTACGCCTCCGAGGAGAACCTCGAGGCCACGGTCGTGGCGCATGTGACCGAGGAGCCGAGGCTCCGCATGAGCTGGCGCGGCAAGACGATCGTGGACGTGTCGCGCGAGTTCCTCTCCTCCAACGGTGCCCCCAAGCACGCGAAGGCGCAGGTGGAGGCCCCCACCTCCTGGCGGCCGAGCTGGGAGGGCACGACGCTTGCCGAGCGTCTCGGCTCGCTCGTGCGCGACCTGAACGTCGCCTCCAACAAGGGCCTCTCCGAGCGCTTCGACTCCACCATCGGCGCGGCCACCGTGCTCATGCCCTTCGGCGGCCGCACGCAGCTCACGCCTGCCATGGCCATGGCTGCCAAGCTGCCCGTGGAGGGCGAGACCACGACCTGCTCCGGCATGGCGTGGGGCTTCAACCCCTACCTCACCTCGGCAGACCCCTACACGGGCGCCTACCTGGCCGTGGTCGAGTCGCTCTCCCGCCTCGTGGCGGCGGGCTTCTGCCACGAGGACGCCTACCTCACGTTCCAGGAGTACTTCGAGCGCCTGCGCGACGAGCCCGAGCGCTGGGGCAAGCCGGTGGCGGCCCTGCTCGGCGCCCTCGACGCCCAGGTGGAGCTCGTCGTGGGCTCCAGCGGCGGCAAGGACTCGATGTCCGGCAGCTTCGAGGACCTCGACGTGCCGCCCACACTCGTGAGCTTCGCCACGGCCATCGGCAACGTGGCGCGCGTGACCTCGCCCGAGCTCAAGGGCACGGGCCATCGCCTGATCGCCGTCGTGCCCGCCTATCGCGCGGACGGCATCACCCCCGAGCCCGAGGCGCTGCTCGCCGCCATGGGCTACGTGGAGGGACTCGTGGGCAGCGGGGCGGCGCTCGCAATCTCCACCCCGGGCTACGGCTGCGCTGCCGAGGCGCTCTTCAAGATGTGCGTGGGCAACAGGCTCGGCATCGAGCTCGAGCCCGACTACACGGCGGACTCGCTGTTCGCGCCCGCCTACGGCAGCTTCATCGTGGAGCTCGCGGACGGGGCGCAGGCGCCCGAGGCGCCGGAAGGCGTGACGGCGAGCGCGCTGGGCGTCTCGACCGAGGCATACGAGCTCGTAGCCGCGGGCGAGACGATCGGCCTCGCCGAGCTCCAGGACGCGTGGGAGGGCGCCATCGAGGGCGTGTACCCCTACCGCACGCTGGAGGGCAAGGGCGACGGCAACGCAGACGGCACGGATGCGGCAGTGGAGACGATAAGCCATCCTGCCACCGACGAGCAGCGTGCGCGCCGCGCGAGCGTGAGGATCGCCCATCCGGCCAAGCCGCACGTGCTCATTCCCGTGTTCCCGGGCAACAACTGCGAGTACGACTCGGCCCGCGCCTTCGAGCGCGCCGGCGCCGAGGCCAAGGTGCTCGTCGTGAACAACCTTACCCCCGCCAAGGTGGCCGAGAGCTGCCAGGCGCTCGTCGACGAGATCGGCCGCTCGCAGATCGTGATGATTCCCGGTGGGTTCTCCGGCGGCGACGAGCCCGACGGCTCGGCCAAGTTCATCACGGCGTTCTTCCGCGCTCCGGCCGTCACGGAGGCCGTGCGCGACCTGCTCCAAGCTCGCGACGGCCTCATGCTGGGCATCTGCAACGGCTTCCAGGCGCTGGTGAAGCTTGGCCTCGTGCCCTTCGGCGACATCCGCGACATGGACCCCGAGTGCCCCACGCTCACGTTCAACTCCATCGGCCGTCACCAGAGCCGGCTCGTGCGCACGCGTGTCGCGTCCAACATGTCGCCGTGGCTCTCGGGCTGCGAGGTGGGCGACGTGCATACCATCGCCATCAGCCACGGCGAGGGCCGCTTCGTGGCACCGGGCGACGTGCTCGCACGCATGGTCGAGGCCGGACAGGTTGCCACGCAGTACGTGGGCGAGAACGGCAAGCCGTCGATGTCGCTCGACGTGAACCCCAACGGCTCGGTAATGGCGATCGAGGGCATAACCTCACCCGACGGCCGCGTGCTGGGCAAGATGGGCCACTCGGAGCGCTCGAGCGCGGGCACCTTCAAGAACGTCCCCGGCGAGCACTTCCAGCCGATCTTCGAGGGCGGCGTGCGCTACTTCACGGACTAGGCGCAAGCGGGGCGACATTCGGCACGCGCTCCGGGCTAGCGCCTGCCAATGCCCTTCGACGTGCGACAGCACAAGGGACGGCCACAAGGCCGTCCCTTTCGTTGCCGGTTGCTGGCCAACCGCTACACGTAGAGTCCTCCGCTGATGTTGATGGACTCGCCTACGACATAGTCTGCGAGGTCGCTCGCGAGGAAGAGCATGACGCCCGCCACGTCTTCAGGAGTCCCATAACGGCCCATGGGGATATAGTCCTTCGGGTCACGCTTCGACCAGGCAAGGTCCGCCGACATCGGGGTGTAGATGTTTCCCGGACAGACGACGTTCACATTGATTCCGTGCTGCGCCCCCTGGAGCGCAAAGCATTTCGTGAGGTTGAGGACGCCAGCCTTGGCGGCGCTATAGGAGGCATCCGAGCTGCGCCCCCCGCGAAGGGCGGCTATGGAAGCGACGTTGACGATCTTGCCATGGCCGCGATCACGCATCCTCACGAATACTTCTTGCGTGAGGAAGAACATGCCCTTGAGGTCTATGCCCGTCACGAAATCCCAGCTGTCCTCGGTGATCTCCGTGATCTTCCGGGACGCGGTGACGCCAGCGATGTTGCATAGCACGTCAATGCCGCCAAAAGGCCGCTCGGCCTCATCCACAACCGACTGGAATGTCCCCGGCTTGCTTTGGTCCAGCTGGACGAAAGCAGCATGCCCGCCATTCGATTCGATGGCGGAGACGGTCTCCCTGCCAGCCTCCTCCTTGAGGTCTGCAACCACAACCGAAGCCCCCTCGCTTGCAAAGAGCTCTGCCGTCGCCTTCCCTATGCCACTTGCCGCCCCAGTGACGAGCGCGACCTTGTTCTTCAACATGCTTTCCATTGCTCCTACCTTCCATGAGGATGTTTTCAGTTGACAATCACGAACGACTCGCTCTGGAACGGGGCATCTAACGCCCGGATATCCAGGCCATGGGGAAAGGGGAAGGTCTGCAGCACATGCTCGACAGACCTGCGGTATCCATATCTGTCATCACCTTCGAACGGAAGATGAACCAGGCATATGGCCCCTGGGGCGAACCTGTCGAGAACGCTCCTGCCTGATCTGAGCGTCGCCCACGTGAAATTGAGGATTGCGATATCAACCCCGCTTCGCGCGAGCGCGAGGACACCGGGGTCTCCCGCATGCGCATCGCCGCTGAAAAGGATTCGAATTCCTCCGACCTCTAGCCGGAGCGCATAGTGTGGAACGAAGTGGCAGCTCCCCTCATGCGGAACACGAGCATAGGCGACGTCAATTCCCCCATGATGAAAGGCGCCCCCCTCCCCATGCATGTCGAAAGCGCTGCCAGAATCAGATGCCCCTGGATATGCCACGAACAGCTCAGGCCAGCGGGCGATCGCACGGGCGCATGCCCTTTGGCTGAAATGGTCAGGATGCGTATGGGAGAACAACGCCGCTTCCGGTGGATTCTGGTCCGCGAGGTCAAGGAATCGCTCGAAGGACGTCTCGTCCAATGCGGAGAACCCATGGACATGTTCGTCGAACAACGCATCGACCATGAAGGCGTCTCGCCCGACTTGGATATACACCCCTGCATTTGCGCCAAGCCTTACCTCACAGCGCACGAAGGGTCACATCCCCATAACCTCAAGGATCTCGTTGAGCGAAACCGATCCGAAGAACGACGACAGGTCGAAACAAGAGAGGGTCTTCGAAAGCTGCGACTGCTCAAGCTGACATCCCCTCAATGCGTCGCACAGAGGGTCCAGGCTCACAAGGGACAGAAAATCCCCGTAGAATACGATGTCCTCGATCCTCCCATGCGCAGCGAGGATGCGCACCTCCACCGTGCCTCCAGGGAAGCGCTTTCTGTTCCTGTAGGTGTATTCCGGACCGCTTCCCCAAGTCCAGTCCCACGTCGCATATCGGCTGCTCCGCAAGGCGGCCACCTCATGGAGCTCGCCCTCGCCGAGCGCTACCGCTGTCGCCGTCTCTGCGACAAGGGATCTCCGGACAGCGGCCCAAAACGAAGCAAGGGTCGTCCCTGCTGGCAAGAAGTCCGAAGCCCTTCCGACCCGCGACCGAACCGACTTGGCGCCCTTGGAGGCGAACTTTTCACGGTCTACGAGAAGCGCCGAGCTCATCATGGAGATGTCAGAATCGAAGATGAGGGTCCCATGGAAGAGGATGCGGTCGCGATAGAGGCGCTGTGCGCTCCCGCCGATCTTCCTGCCTTGCACGACGATATCGTTCCTGCCTGAGCGCTGCGCATCGATGCCAAGATCATGGAGCGCATGCACAATCGCTTCTCCGAAGTCGGAGAGCTGACGATCGCCGCCACGGTCGGCGATGAGCGAATAGTTCAGGTTTCCCAAATCGTGATAGACCGCTCCCCCACCCGTGAGACGTCTGACGACGCGGATTCCGTTCTCTCTCACAAAGGGAAGGTTGACCTCCTGTGCCGCATTCTGGTTCTGGCCTATCACGACCGTGTTGTCGTTCTGCCATAGAATCAGAACGTTTCCCCTCGTCACGTTCTCGAGGACATATTGTTCGAAGGCGAGGTTATAGGCGGCATCCGTAGATCCGGTTTCGAGATATCTGTCAGCCTTCCATAGCGGGACCGGCATTGGGAGGCCTCCCTTCCCTTTGTGAGACCGACTCGTCGGCTTCGGCTAGATTCGGCTAGATCTTGTGGACCGCTCGTCCAAAGGCATCGAGCGCGGCTTCCCTCACGGTTTCCGAAAGCGATGGATGGGCGATTGTGAGGGACTCCCATTCATCAATCGTGAGATGCTTGGATACCGCGACCTCGCCGAGGGCGATGAGCTCGGCAGCCTGGTCCCCCACGATGCTCATTCCCAAGGTCTTGCCGGACTTCGTGTCCATGACCACGAATGCGCGGCCCTGTGCGCCCTCTGCGATCGCCATCCCATTCGAACCATAGGCAAACCATCCGAGAGCAGGCTCGAAGCCGGCATCCTTGGCTTGGGCCATGGTCATCCCCACAGAGGCATACGGCGGATTCGTGAACACACAGCTTGGAATCAGGGACATGTCCATCGGCTTCGGACTTCCGAGGATGTCCGAGAGCGCGACCTGCCCCTCGGCGAACGCGGCGTGCGCTAGCTGCGGGACGCAGGCAACGTCCCCGATCGCCCACACCCCCTCCAACGAAGTCCGCTGGTTGGCATCGACCAGGATGTTTCCCTTCGGGCCAAGCTCGATGCCCAGGGATTTTGCATCGATGCCCGAGAGGTTGGGACGTCTGCCCACTGCCGCAACGACAAGCTCCGAAGCCAGCGACTTCTCAGAGCCACCAACCTCATAACGTGTCGTTATGAGGCCATCGCGTTCGCAGGACACGACGCGGGCGTTGGTGACGATGTCCACCCCAAGGTCGGCGAGCCCCTTCACGACTAGCTTCGCCGCCTCAGGCTGCGCGTTGGGAAGCAAGGCAGGAAGCATCTCGATGATGCTTACGCTTGTGCCCATGGAGGCGAAGATGGAGGCGAGCTCGAGCCCGATTACCCCTCCGCCAATGATGGTCATCGACCTCGGCAGCGATTCGAGCGCGAGGACCTGCGAAGAGTCGATGGCGAGCTCGCTGCCCGGGAACTTCGGCATGACGGGAACCGAGCCGGTGGCGATGACCGTCGCCTTCTCCGACGAGTATTCGGCCCCGTTGCAGGTGATGACATGTGCGGAGACGAGCTTCGCCTCTCCTGAGACGACCTCGACACCGTTCTTCTTCAGAAGAAACTCTGTGCCGGACACCAAGGTCCCGACCGCCTTGTCCTTCTGCTTCTGAATATTGGCGAAGCTGAAGCGCCCAGATGTGTCGATGATGCCGTCCTTGGACAGGCTGCGCGTCTTGACAAGGTAAGCCGCCTTGTCGACGAGATACTTCGTGGGAATGCACCCGACATTGAGGCAGGTGCCGCCGACCTTGCCGCGCTCGAACAGGGCGACCTTAAGGCCTTTCTTCGCCCCCTCGATGGCGATGGAGTAGCCGCCAGGGCCGCCGCCGACAACGATCAAGTCGAACGAATTCATGGATGAAGTCCCTCCTGACTAACGTGCGAGCATGAGCCCGGGATTCTCAAGGCAAGCCTTGAGCGAGCTGAGGAACTGGGCAGCACAGGCACCGTCAATCATCCTGTGGTCAAACACGCCGGTCACGTACACATACTTATGGGCTTCGAATGCGGTGCCATTCCAGAACGGCTCGACGACGAACTCGCCGATGCCGAGGATGCAGCTTTCGGGCGGATTGATGATTGGCGTGAAGTCATGCACGCCGAACATGCCAAGGTTCGAGATGCTGATGCTCCCGAATCCCATCTCCGAGGGAGCAAGCCGCTTCTCGCGAGCCTTCCCGACGAGTTCCTTGAACTCCGAGGACACCTCCAGGAGGCCCTTGGAATCCACATCGCCGACGACGGGAACGAGCAACGAGCCCTCGACCGCCACGGCAAGCCCGACATTCGTATGATGGTACTGATGGATCTCATCGTTCTCATATCGAGCGTTGAAGATCGGATACTCATGGGCGACGGCAGCGACCGCCTTCGCGATGATGTCGTTATAGGAGACCTTCACCCCATACCGGCTCTGGACATCAGCCCGCAGCCGTTCGCAAGCGGCCATGTCCACGCGGACCGTGGCGCTCCAAGAAGGAATGTCGCGGCAGCTCTGGAGCATTCTCGTTCCGATGACCTTTCGTGCCCCCGTAAGGGGAACCACGTCATATCCGCCGTCCTTCGTTGCCTGCTGCTCATGGGCCGCGAATCCGATAACATCGGCACGTGTCACGAACTTCCCGTTGGATGGGGTGACGAGCGTGATGTCGATGCCCCGGCTACGTGCCTCCTCCTTGGCATTCGGCATCGCCTCCGTGGAGGGCTTGCTCTCGCACGAGGCGGGACGCATGGGGGCCGAAGGCTCGGGCTCTCCGAACGGGTCGTCTATCGAGAGGAAGCCATCTCCTGCCGGTTGGCGGGGCACGCCTTCCTCCGGCGAGGCCTCAGGCCTCTCTTCCGCGGCAGGAACGCCATTGCCTGCTCCCGGGACATACTCTTCCGCATCCTTGCCTTTTCCGATCACGAAGAGGGCATCGCCTGCATGAACGGTGTCGCCTTCGCTCACCCGGATGTCGAGGACCTTGCCGGCAAGGTAGCTCTCGACCGGAAGCGTCGCCTTGTCCGTCTCTGCCTCGAGAAGGATGTCTCCTCGCTTGACCTCGTCGCCGACCTTCACCTTCACGGCGATGATCTGCGCCTCGTCCGTCGTTTGCCCGGCATCGGGCATCTTGATTTCCTTGATCAAGGTCTTCTCCTCGAATCTGCCCAACAGAGTTTGAGAGTTGTCACCAGCTCGCCTGGGGAAGCGTGGCTATAGCGCCGCAAGCTTCCTTGCCGCCTCCTCAATCCTTGCAATTGAGGGAATGACATGCTCCTCCAGGGGAGGAGAGAAAGGAATCGGGGTGTCCGGCGTGGCAACACGCGAAATCGGGGCATCAAGGAGGGTAATCGCGTTCTCGGCGATGTAGGACGCAAGCTGCGCACCCCAGCCCAGGCGGTAGTTGTCCTCATGCACGATGAGAAGCTTCCCGGTCTTCTCCAGGGACTCGAGGACAGTATCGTAGTCGAAGGGCACCAAGGACCTGGCATCGATGACCTCGAGGCCGATGCCTTCCTTCTTGAGGTTCTCTGCGGCGGCGACGGCCCTATGGGTCATCAGGAGATTCGCGACGACCGTTATGTCATTGCCCTCGGTCCTCAAGGCTGCCTTGCCGAACGGCACCTTGTATTCCTCGTCAGGGACCTCCGAGGTGGCGTCGATGGACCCTGCCTCGTTGCGGGAGCTTCCGTAGAGCAGCTTGTGCTCGAAGAAGATGACGGGGTCCGGGTCTTCGATGGCCGAAATCATCATGCCCTTCGCGTCATATGCGTTGGAGGGGCAAACCACCTTGAGTCCCGGCACATGCACGAAGTAGCTCTCGAGACTTTGGGCATGCTGAGCGCCTCGATGCGTCGCGCCTATCGGGCAACGCATGACCATCGGCACGTGCACATGGCCGTTGGACATGTAGCACATCTTCGCAGCCTGATTGCAAAGCTGGTCCATCATGCAGAACAGGAAATCGCCGTATTGGAGATCCGCCACAGGCTTCATGCCGTTCATCGCGGAACCGACGCATACCCCTGCGATCATAATCTCGGAAATCGGGGTATTGATGACCCTCTCGAACCCGAACTTGTCCGCAAGCCCCTTCGTTACGGTAAACGCCCCGCCCATGCCTCCGGGGATGTCCTCGTCCTCGCCAACGCAGTAGACGGAATCGTCCTTGGCCATCTCTGCTTCGATGGCGCGCTTGAGCGCCTCGGCAACGGAAATCACCGCCATGACTACTCCCCTTCCCAGTAAACGTTCTTGACTGCCGCGTCGAGCGGGGGAAATGGTGCGTTCTCGGCGTATTCGACCTCTTCCTCCACAAGGTCGTCGATCGACGTCTCTATCTGCTCGAGCTCCTCATCGGTTGCCACGCCGTTCTCTATGAGGCGAGCGCGGAAGAGCTTCACGGGGTCGCGCGAGAACCACTCCTCTTCCTCTTCCTTCGGCCGATAGCCACATGCGTCGTTGCGTGAGTGCCCTCCGTGCCGATATGTCTTCAGCTCGAGAACCGTCGGCCCTTCGCCGCTACGCGCGCGAGCGATTGCCCTGGTCGCGGCCTCGTTGACGGCGACCACATCGTTGCCGTCAACGACCTCGCTCGGAATTCCGTAGACGGAGGCGCGGTCGGCAGCGACGTTCTCCTGGATGCAGGTAAGCTTGATCGAGGTGGTGGCAGAGTACAGGTTGTTCTCGCAGACGAAAACCACGGGAAGCTTCCAGAGACCAGCGGCATTGAGGGTCTCGTGGTAGGACCCCTCGTTTGTTGCCCCATCGCCGAAGAAGCAAACGACGACGTTGTCTTCCCCACGCATCTTGAAGGCAAGGGCGGCCCCGGCGGCGATAGGGATGTCGGCACCGACTATCGCGTTGGCGACCATCGCGCCCACGGAGATGTCGCCAGTATGCATCGCGCCGCCGACTCCGCCGTCGCAGCCTTCTGCCTTACCGAACATCTCGCACATCATCGAGCGCAGGCTTACGCCCTTGGCAAGATCATGACCTGCCGGCCTGTGGGTCGTCGCCATCCAATCGGACTTCCTCAGGTCATACAGCATGCCTACCGCGCATGCCTCCTGGCCATGGCTCTGGTGAATGGTCCCCGGCATGATGCCCTCGAGAAACAGGTAGTAGATTTTCTCCTCGTAGCTGCGAATCTCGTACATCTTCTTGTACATGCCGAGCGCCTTCTCGTTCGAGGGAAATCCGCTCATCTCTCGTCACACTCCTTCTTTTCCTCTCGCATTTCCCACTTGTAGGCAGCAGGGCCCACAACCTCCCCCATCAGCTCCGCCCGTTTGCAGGAAAGCTCCTTTGGGACTCGGCCGATTGGCCGAGGTATGTCTGATGGGAGAGGCTCTGCGGCATGCGCAAGGTCTGATGATGCATGCCGTGCGGACTCAAGCGCCAGGTGACAGCTCGTCTTTATGCAATAAGCGTTGCGAGCCAATAGAAGATGTCGGCGATGTACTCGTTGCCCATCACCAGCGCAGAGACGTTGTTGACGCCATCGGCGAACACATAGCCGGAGTTGACGGCCATCAGGTTCACGGCCGGGGTCATGAGCGTCGCGATGAGCAGGAGGGGAACGGACATGATGATTGCCGAGATGAGCCCGCGGACGATGTTCTCGTGCGAGGCAACGGCGCACCAGCAGAACCAAGAGGTGAGGACGGCGAGGTCAGCGATGGGCAGGACGTGGTTGCCAGGGAGCACGGCGGCGATGACGAGGATGATGGGGATCATAAGGGTGCCGACGACGATGACGGCAGGGCGTCCCATGAGAATGCCGCCGTCGATGCCGATGTAGAGCTCCTTGCCCTTCAGGAACTTGGAGTTCTGCGCCCAGTCCTGGGCATACTGAGCGATCACAGAGAGGCCCTCCATGAGGAGCGCGACCATCTTCGGGAGCAGATACATGACGGCAGAGATGTTGAAACCGGTCTGGATGACGCCGACGGCATCCTCTCCGCCGATGAGCGCAAGGACCATTCCGAGGATGAGGCCGATGAACATGGGGTCACCGAAGAAGCCAATCTTCTCCTTGAGGGATTCCGTGTCGACTTGGACGCTCTTGAGGCCAGGGATGTGATCGTAGATCTTGTCCAGCCCACGGCAAATGGGCATGGTGTAGATGGCGCAGGCATGCGGGAAGCTGATGCCCGGATACATGTCCTGCGTGAAGGGGGCAGCATGGTCGGCGAACACGAACGTGATGGCAGCGGTGATGAGGGCAGCGATGACGCCGAAGGCAACGTTGTTGGTGGTGTAGTACACCATCGCGCCGGCCATCATGAAGCTCCAATAGTTCCAGATGTCGACATCGAGCGTCCTGGTAAGGCCAATGACGATCATGAAGATGTTCAGGATGAACACACCGAAGAAGATCAGCGGGACGATAGGAACAGACCAGGCAAACGATGCGACGACCGGCCATCCGATGTCGACCGTGTCAAGCGAAAGATGCCAGGTATCCACAAGCGCCGTGCAGATTGGGCCGATGAACTGTGACAGAAGGCCCATCACCATGAACGTGCCGATGAAGCCAATGGCGACGGTGATGCATGCACGTAACAATTCCTTAATCGGAACGCGTACGACAAGTCCTATGATGAAGATGAAGAATGGAGTCATGCAAGCAGCGCCTAGGCTGCGTGTAAAGTCGATGATTCCTGACAGGATTTCCATTGCTACCTCACTTCTTGCGGAGAAATAGGGCATCAGCAACGCTCATGTGTGACGATGAATCCATGAGTTCTTGCAACGGATATGTTGTTGTAATGCTCTACGGGCGCGTGGAGCCAGATTGACAGACCGCTATCAGGCATCCTCTGGCATGGCTTCGATGAGCTCCTTGAGATTTGCCAGGTCCTTTGCCCGAGTGACTCCCGTCATGATTCCAGTTCCATCGAATTGGGGGATGCTCTTATCTATCTCGAAGGGACAAGCGCCGGCGGTATACACAACGTCAGGCTTGAATCGATCAATCACACTGGGAATTTGGGCGAAGGTCAAATGTTGGACCTCGCAAGGAATCTTCTCTCTCTCCAGGTAACTTGTAATCATGGACTTAATCATGGTCGACTGCGCTATTCCAGCCCCACAAGCAATGATGATGCGCACTTTCCTCTTCAACATCGTTCATTCCTCTCTCGTAGTCCCCAATCCATATCCCGCGCGCCCGTGCGTAGGACTAACAGACCAACGCTCCCTGGTTGAATTCCTGAACGAATTCCTCGTTCGAGCCGGCATGCATAAGAGCCTGCAAGGTCTCCTGATTTGAAAAGACGCTCATAAGCCTCTGAAGCGTCGATAGCTGCGCCTGAGCGTCGTTCAGCGCGAGGACGAATAGGAAGCTCACGTCTACCATCTCGTCACCGTTCGATCCGCACTGACGAAATGCCACAGGGTTCGTAAGCCTCATGGCTCCGATGTGAGGAGAATTCACGTTGTCAAAGACCAAAGCATGCGGAATCGCAACCCCATAGGGAACCGAAGGAAGGCCCGTAGGGTAGGAGCGCTCTCTTTCGATGACGTCATCCGCATAGCCGGCCTTGACATCCCCACAACGCTCAAGAATCGCGCAAGCTTCTCTGATCGCATCCGTCCACGAAGAGGCATTTGCATCGAGAAGAACATGCGATGTATCAAGAGCCTTTTCGTTCGTGCTCAACTTCTCTCCTCTCCCTAGCTTCGCCCCGCCATATCCCTGAGGACATGGCAGGTGCGTGGTTCATGCAGTCTCGGATTCTCGAAGGCACCGGCGCCCAAATGTCACAAACGCTTCCTCACTCGGTACGGAAGTCCATTCCTGGACCTTATTCGAGCCGTTGATCAGCTTCAGAAGGCCTTCCATGATTGGCAGGCTCTCGGTCTCGTCCCGTGCGCAAAGGCCAATAACCAAACGGACCATGACATCGGTCCCCGGGAACGCTATGGGACTCCTTGGGATGACGAAGGACAGCCCTGGCCTGATGGCCCCTTCCTCCGGACGGGCGTGGGCAAGCATGGCTCCCGTCTTAAACACGCTGTAAGACCCATTGGCTATCAGGGAATCGCGCATGGCGTCTGCGTATCGCAACTCTGCGAATCCGCATCTATGCAGTATTTCGCCTGCAACCGCGATTGCCTCTTCCCAACCGATATCGCGGTTGCGGATAATCCTTACCTGGTCAACGGTGAGGAGGTAGTCAAGGGCATTGCGCGATGCGCTGGAGGCCATCAACCCTGTTCCCGTCGATGACCCAGAGAGCATCTCCCCGCGAATCACGTCCTTGAGGGAATGCTTGGACTGAATGCCGAACTCGTCCGCCACCCTGCTGGCAATCCGATCGACGACGTCATCGTTCATCGACATCGCATGCGCATGTATCTTCTGCTCGATGCCCATGACGTCGATTTCGTCAATCAACGGACTCACGAGAATGATCGGTATCGGGAGGCTGACGCTCAAGGGCGTTGTCGTGAGGATGCAATCGATGCCCGTGAGGTCGGCGTCTCCGATCTCGTCCGCCCTGCAAACCGCTCGAACCTGCAGATTCGGGAATACGTTCCTCAGCCTTGCCATCAGGAGGCTGCTCGTCCCAACCCCAGAAGAGCAGACGACTATCGCGGTCTTGTGCGACGAGGTCTCCTTGCTGAGGGATTTCTCTATCGAGGCTGCCACATGCAGAGTGAGGTAGCTGACTTCGTCATCGCTAATGTGTGCTTCGAAAGCACGCTCAAAGATCCCAGATGCCTCCTTGCATGCCGAATAGACCTCATGGAGTTGCGAAAGGACCTCGTCCTTGAGCGGGTTCACAACCCGAATCCCGAAGACGATGCGATGGATTGTCGGCACGATGTGAATCAGCAGGTTCTCATAGAGGCGCTCGTCGTCCGTAAGGTTTACACGCAAACGCCTCTCGACCTCGGCCACGAAATCATGGACCAGGCTCTGTTCGTAGAACCCGATGCCGCTGGAATCCAAGCGAAGGTTCTGCGATGCGGCAATACGCCTGTCCAGATACTTGCGCTCGCAATCCGATAGCGGCGCTGCGATTCCGAATGCCTTCCCAATGCCTTCCGAAAGCTCCGCCAAGCCATGGCATGCCGATGCGCTGCTTGCAGAGTCTGAGGCAATGGCGGCAATTCCCACGCTCTCATCGATGCGATGCCCCTCCCTAATGCGGCGAGACAACACGCATATGTAGAGCGAGAGGTTCAGCAGAGCCTCATCCGAAAACTCGATGCCGGCCTGTCTCTCATACTGATGCAGCAGGTCAGATGCGATCGTAAGGTCATCGCGGGACGTGAATTCTCTTATCAGCCTCTCAGAGTCGTTGGGCCCGCGCAGCTCAAGAACGTCCAGGAAATGGCAAAGCTCTCCGGTCGTCTTCATTCCCGACATGGAGAGGATGAGACGCACGACCGTTTCCCGGAAGGCGTTCTCCTGATACGAAATATGTATTGGATGATATGGCCTGTGGCTCACGTTGATGCCGTCGAGGGCAAGACGGCTGATGCAGGACTGCA
>CADBMC010000068.1 GCA_902795635.1 uncultured Coriobacteriaceae bacterium
AACTACCAGGTCGGACGCGGTGTCGCGTTCGGCTTTTTTAGTCGTTGATATAGGCGTTTCCCACTATTTCCCACAACAGGTACCTGTGCAATCTCTCGATACCAAAAAAGGGCGCCTCCCGAAGGAGACGCCCTCATATACGAACTAACCGACCGCGTCGGCGTTGAGCCTGCGCTGAAACTCGGCGACGGCCGGGCTCGGCGCCCAGATCTCGCCGTCGACCGGCGTGCCCATGCACTCCTGGAAAGCCTTCCAGAACAGAGGTCCCGCCAGGCCGTCCAACGGCCCCTCGTACAGCCCCAGCCTCTCGAGGTCGCGCTGCATCGCCAGGATGAGCGGGCTGCCGTCGCCGGTGGTGTCGTACATCCACCCGCCCGTGCAGCCAGGCTGGCGAGTGCTCGGCCACTGGTGCCAGACCTCGCCGTCCACGGGCGTGCCGTACGCCCTCTGGGCAGCCGCAGTCGTCTCAGCACCCCAGTATCCGTCGACCTCGATTGTGTGCCCAGGCTCGGGCTCGGGAGGCGGCACGGGCGATTCTGCGCCCGCCCACTCGGCCCACTCCTCGCGCGTGAAGTACCCGCGGTCGCAGTCAAGGGCGCTCCCGTACCCGTCGACGTATCCGAGACCCGTGTACTGGTGGATCGCGCACGAGTCGCCCCACGCTCCGAACGGCGGGGTGCACCACGGCGACTCCTGCCAGCCGTACACGGGGCCGTCGCTCGCGTACTGGGCCACCCACAGGGGTACGTAACCAGCGATGGCCGAGAAGTCCTGCTCGTTCGTGACGCTCTGGCTCGTGTAGATGCCGCAGCGCTTGCCCGTGAGCCGGTTCACGCGGTCGACGAACGCGCGGCACCACTCCGGGCCGTTTGAGAGCGCCGTGCCCTCGTAGTCGAGCCACAAGGTCGCCTCGCCGAGGTGCCCCGTGGCCTTGCACTTGCCGACGAACGTGTCGGCCTCGTCCACGGGGTCGCCCGTGGACGCGAAGTGGTAGAAGCCGAGCAGCTTGCCCGCGCCGAGCGCCTGCTCCGCGAACTCGTACGCGTACTTGTCGGTGAACCACGTACCCTCCGAGACCTTGCAGATCACGAAGTCGGCGTCGGTCATCCAGGCAGCGAAGCCGCGCGCACCGTCTCCGTTGTAAACGTCCACACCACGCCAGGGCAGGTCTGCGCCGCCCTCGGGGTACTCGGGGCCGACGTACTCGAGCGTGCCGTCCCACGGGTACTCGTAGAAGCCGCGCTCGTGGCTCTCCCAGCCCGTCTGGTCGCCCGCGGCGCCCGATATGCCGCCCGTCTCGCTGATAGAGAACTCGGCGAGCAGGTCGGGCACGTCGCTCGTGCACATGGCCGTGTGGGCGCCCTCGTTGAGGTAGACGTCGCCGGGCCTGGCGATGTATCCGTCGCCGCGCCAGTGCCACGCGAACAGGCCGCTCGCGCAGAACCCCTCGCGCATGTTGCCCGTGTAGGTCGCGTCGGTCGTTGACCCCGGGAAGGCCGCTTCCCAGGCGTCGATGCACGCGCTCGAGCAGTCGCGGTCGCCCGTGGCCACGTGGACCATGGACCCGTCGGAAAGCGCCACGTCCTCGGCGCCCCCGTCGCCCCAACGCGCGTACTGGCTGTAACCGTGGCTGTCGTGGCCGACGAGGTGCCTCATGACCTCGACTGCGCGCTCCCTGTAACTAAGCATCTGACCCCTCCTCGCAATCGTGTGCGTCAACGACGTCGTCCTCCTCGAACAAAGACGGCGCATCGCCGTTGCCAACCTCCGGCAGGCCAGCCAGGCTCGTGAGCAGCGACACGACGGCCGCGGTCGCGCTGATGCCCGCGACCCCCAGCCAATCGACGTCGATGACGCTCACCGCGCCGGCGCCCAAAAGCGCCACGGCGGTCTGCGCGAAAGTCTTGACCGCTCGAATCGCCGCCGCCTTGAGCCATCTCAACCAATAGTCGCTCGTCATCTCGACTCCAATCTGTCCAGCCGCGCGTCCAAGTCGCGGATCTGGGCCTCTAAAGCGGCCGTGCGCTCCACGACCGAGTTGTGCTTCTCGACGCGCGAGGAGAGCGTGTCGACCATCGCCTCGAGCTTCGCGAGCTTGGCCACCGTCCCCTTCTGCGCGCCGAAATAGGCGAGCACGGCCGTGAGGGCCATGCTCGCCAGCGAGAGCAACACAGGCATGTCCATGAGCCGCCCTCCTAAGCCAGGATGTAGGTGCCGCGCAGGTTAATGGCCTTGTCCGCCGCAATTGCTTGCAGCGGGTAGAAGCTGACCGCACCCGTCGACGAGATGTTGCCGAGCGCCGCGCCAACTGGCATGATGCCGCCGATGAGCTGCTCGCCGACTGGTCGATACCCCTCCGCAATCGAAGCCATCGCGCCATATCGCGTGAAGGCGGTGAGCGCGACTTTCGTCGTGAGGTTGATTTCGATTTCCGCGATGCCGTTGAGCACGCGGACGGTCGAACCCGTGATTGTGAACCTCGTGGAGTCATTAAGCGTGACGATGCCAGTCGCAACGGACGGCGTGGTCGCGATGCCCAGCGCCGAAAGCCAGGCCGCCGCGTCGATGCCCGAAGGCAGCCCCAGCGCCGAAAGCCACGCGGCCTGCGCACCTGTGCCGCTAAACGCGACGAGCGCGTTTCCGTTCGCGTCCAAGCCAAGCCGCAGTTCGTTGATTTTGCCAGCGTTGCCAACTTTCCGACGCGGGTATAGGCTTAGCCATTGCGCCGTCAAGTCGAAAGATGGGCGAATGATGCCAATTATGTTGCTTTCCTTGTCGAGGAAGTCAATCGCGCCATCACTGTTTCCAAGGTCATCGGTGCTGCCATCCTTGAGCAGCGACGCCTTCGGCTGCAACTCCTTGCCGCTGAGGAGGAGATGCCCCGTCATCGTGTCGCCCGCCTTGGCGACGGCACCGAGCGCCGTCCGCGCATCCGCCGCCGACGTGCTACCCGTGCCGCCGTTCGCAACGGGTAGCGCTCCCGAAGTGTTGCCGAGGCCGAGGGCGTTCCGTGCCGCAGCCACCGTTGTTTGTCCTGTGCCTCCGTTTGCGACTGGCAGTGCTCCCGACGTGTTGCCCAAACCCAAAACGTTGCGAGCAGCCGCAACCGTCGTTGAGCCTGTGCCTCCGTGCTCGACTGTCACCGGCAACGTGAAATCCTCGAGCCTGGCGATCGCTGCGCGAAACTCCGCCAATGCGTCGACCGCCTCGGGTGCTCCGTCGTCGATGACGGACGGCTCCACGTACGCCGTGATGCGCCTCGACGCGACTATCGTCTCGCCCTCGCTTATCTCGACCGACAACACCGACCGCCCCGGCGCGAGCACCTCGGTCGGCACCGCGACGCGCCACGCCGCCGTCGGCTCGCCTGACACCGCCGACATCGTCACGTATCCGCCGCTGCCCTTGGCCGGGTCCGAGTTGTAGAGCAGCCGCGCCGTCAGCCCCGTCGGGCTCGCCGCCGCCGCACCGTCCCACAGCCGCACCAGCAGCACCCTGCCGTCGTGGTCGCCTGCGCTCAGCACGACCGGCGGCACGACGTCGTTCACGCCTCCGATGTCGACCTCAATCTGCCTGTATCCGTACAAGTCCATCTTCCACCCCCGTATGTCAGAACGACGCCACTCGTTTTATCGTGCTGCCCTTGGCCATGGTCAGCCCGCTGGCCGTGAGGCTCAGCACCAGCTGCGAGTCGCCCGTCGTCCCCGGCGGCGACACGACCGACACCTGCGAGTCGGTCATGGTCACCACGGGCCACATGACGCCGTTCGCGTCCGCGCACGACAGGAACACCCCGTTCGCCCCGCGCGTGAACCCGATGTATGGGCTCCCGTTGCGGTAGAACACGATGCCGTTCGACGTGCCGCCGACGCTCGTCTGGCCGATGCTCGCGTACTCGCTCGAGCTGTTGCCGATCTTGCCCGAGATGAGCTGCGACGCGTCGATCCTGTCCGCGTCGATCGTCCCGGCCTTGATGTAGCTGCCGTTCACGTACAGCTCGTTGCCCGACATGTACAGCCCCTGCAGCGCCCCGCCGTCGGTCAGGGCGTCGAACACCGCCGCCTGGGTCATCTCGCCGTCGGCGACGCCGGCGACGTAGTCGTCCAACGACCCCGACCCCACCGACACCGACCCCGTCGCCATGCGGAACTGCCCCGTGTCGAGGTCCCAGTAGTTCCCGCTCGCCGCGCTGCCGATGTGGCCGGCCGTGATCTGGGCCGCCGTGACCATCGACGCCACGATGTGGCCGCTCGTGAACACCGTCTTCCAGTCCCACTCGCCCTGCGCGGTCTTCGTGTTCGCGATGCGGACGGTGCCGCCCTTGACCTCGACGACCGCGCCGGCCTCCAGGCCGCTCGCCGGGTCCGCGACGGCCCTGTCGTACGTCCGGATGCCTTGCCCCTCCGTTATGTACGTGTATCCGCCCTGGGCGTTGATCTCCGCGTTGATGCGCTCGAGGAGCCTGCTGAGGTAGTCCGCCGTCGACATGTCGCCGCCGTTGATCGCCTCGATCGCAGCGGTCGCCCGCGACACGGCCGCGCCCAGCGACGCGAACCGGTCCGTCAGGCTCTCCTCGATGCGCCCAACCGTGACATCGACGTCCCTCGGGTCGAGCAGGTTCGTCTTAAGCCTCACGACGCGCCCCGACACCCGCAACCCATCGGGCGAGAACCCGCGGTCGACGCAGTGGACCTCGTCGCCCAGGGCCAGGCCGCGCGCGTCCATGCCCGCCTCTGCGAACTGCAGCACGCTCGCCTTGTACGTGACCCTCGGGCGCGTGTACTCCTCGATGACCGACAACCCCCAGTCCTTGAGCGCCTGCTTGTCGCCGATGTCGCTGTTGTCGACGTACCTCGTCGGGTACTCGAAGCCGCCGGACCCGTCGGGCAGGCGCCACACCGCGGCGCTCTCGTCGTCCTGCAAATACGGCTTCCCGTCGTTGACGTCCTCGATGGTGATCTTGCGGCCGTATCCGCCGCCCTCGGTCTCCTCGCCCTTGCCGCGCGGGACGATGCGGCAGACGACCGGCTCGTCCGAAACGCTGCGCGATATGGACGTCAGGTCGGCCCCCCAGTCGAACCTGCGCACGGCCGACTCGCTGCCCTGGTGCTCGTACAGGTCGACCCTGCGCGACGTTACCCCCGACGTGCCGACCTCGACGGTCGCGTCGACCTCGCCGCCCCAGTTCTCGACCAGGACGCCCATGGCCTCCCACGCGCTCATCTGGTACATGCTCGCCCCGGCCGTGGCCGTCCTCGTCACTGTCCCGACGCCCCACCGCCTCGTGCCTCCGAGCGCCGCCGCGAGCGCGACCGCCGCCCTCACCGGGCTCTGCACGCCCGGCATCGCCGACACCGTGCACTGGGACAGGTCGTGCTGCAGCGACCAGACGGCGCGGTACGTGCCGACCGGCCGCGCGCCGTTGGCGTGCTCCCAGTCGACGCCCTCGACCACCCACTCGCGCCACTTGCCCGCGGCGTCTCGCGTGAGCAGCCGCTCGTTCTTCAACAACACCTCCGACGTCGTCACCTCCAGCGAGTGCTCGCCGTTGACCTCCTCGACCATGACCAGCCCGAGCACCGCGCCCGGCGGCAGCTCCGACGCCACGTCGCCCTGCGGGCCCGCGACGACCACGCGCGGCATCTCGTCCATCACAACCACCTCTCGGTCCACATCGCCGTCGCCGCGCCCGTGCCGGTCATCGAGATCTGGTGCGTCCCCGGCGCCATCGCGATCCAGTCGCTCGCGAGCGTCGGCACGGCCGCCTGAGAGTCGACCGCCGCCGTCCTGCGCTCGCAGTCGATCTCGACCGAGTGCGCGCCGCTCCCCATCTCGACCTTGACCGCGTCGCCGCCGTCGCACGTCACGCCCCACACGCCGCCCGACGCCCTCGCCGCCGTCGCGGCCACCCGCAGAGCGGCCTCCGTGTTGCCGCCGACGCGCACCGTCGCCGTGCTGCCGGACGCCAGCGCGACCGACCTCTCGGCCCCGTACCTCGCCGGGTCGGGCACCAAAAAGACGAGCGACACCTCGTCGCTCCACGCCGTGTGCGCGACGGCGCCGCCTCCCGACGGCACCGCCATGTAGTACCTCCCCGCGTCGTCGGAGAACGACAGCGGGCGCGCCTCGCCGACGTCCAGCCACGCCATAAGGCGGTCGACGCGCTCCCTGCGCGACGCTGGGTCGCCGACCGCCGCCAGCCTCATCTCGACCTCTATCGGCCCGTACCCCGACGCCGTCAGGGCGGACCCGCGCATGCCGTCGACCTCGACCGCGCGCGCGACCCTGACGGGCCTGGGCCTCGACAGCGCGCTCATCACGAACCCGTCGGTTATGTCGTGGCCGTCGAAGCGCGCCGTCACCCTCGCCTGCAATCCGATCATGACAACGCGAACCTCCCCCTCGCCTGCTGGCCTACCCGCGCGCTGATCGCGCGCGCTATCGCGTCGACGTCCGAGTCGCGCCTCACCGCGAACTGGCAGTCGTGTATCTCCACCGACACCGCCCCAACGCGATCCGCGACGATACCGGCCACCGCCTCCGCGTACGGCTCCATGGCGCGCCCGGCGAGCGGCACGACCGCCTCCGGGCCAGCCTCGCCGACGCCGATGACGCTCGGGCCGTCGAACACGCCGCCCTTGGCGTACCAGTCGATCGCCAGGTGCGGCACGCTCAGCGGGTTCAGCGAGAACCCGCCCGAAATGCTGAAGTGCGGCAGGTTGATGTGCGGCAGCTGGAAGTTCGCGCCGCCGAAGATGCCCGTGATCTTGTCGATGGCGCCGCTCACCACGTCGCGGGCGTTGCCCATGATGTCGCCGATCTTGCTCTTGGCCGCGTTGAAGACGTCGCCGACCGTGGGCACCATCCCGTCGAACCCCATGGCCTTGGAGATGGCCTGAGCCTTCTCCGCGACCCACGACTTTGCCGTGTCGATGGCGTTTCCGATGCCCTGCTTGACGTTGCCCCAGACCTCGCTGGTCTTGCTCTTGACGTTCTCCCAGGCGTTGCCGACGCCCTCCTTGATGTTGCCGATCTTCTCGGAGACCCACGACTTGGCCGTGTCGAGCGCGCTGCCGATGGTGCTCGTGATGTTGCCCCAGGCCTCCGACGCGCCAGCCTTCAGGTTCTCCCAGGCGCCGCTCACGGTGGAGGTGATGTTGCCCCACGCCTCCGACGCGCCCGACTTCAGGTTCTCCCACGTGCCGCTGATGGTCTCGCCGATGCCCCCGACGATGCCGCCGATGGTCTCCGCGGCGCCCCCGAGGATCTCGCCGACCGTGCCGAAGATGCCGGAGAAGAACTCGCCGATGGGGCGGAAGAACTCGCATATCGCGTTCCAGGCCCCCATGACCGCCTCGCGGAAGCCCTCGTTGGTCTCCCAGAGGTGGACGAGGATGCCCACCACCGCGGCTATGGCGGTGAGGATGAGGCCGAACGGGTTGGACATGAACGCGAGCTTGAGCGCGTTGAAGGCCCCAGTGACCACGCCGAAGCCCGCCGAGAGCGCCGGGAGCGCGGTCGTGATGGAGCCGATGACCATGAGCACGGGGCCCGCCGCCGCCGCGATCCCCGCGGCGCCGATGATGAACCCCTGGACGCCCGGGTCGAGGCTCGCGAACCAGTTGGCGAGGTCCGCCACCGCGCCCGCCAGCGCCGTGATGGCGGGGGCCAGCGCGTTGAAGATGGCGATGCCCGCGCCTTCGAGCGCCGACTGCATCTCCTTGATGCGGCCCGTGACCGAGTCGTTCATAATCTCGGCCATCACCGAAGCCGAGCCGCTCGACTCGTCCATCGCCAGCTGCAGGCCGCCCATGTCGACGCCCAGCGCCTGCATGAGCGCGGACACCTGTTCGGCGCTCACGCCGTCCTGCTCGAGCATGTCCCTGAACGTCTCGGCGCTGCCCTCGCAGTACGTGAGCGCGTAATCAAGCGACTCCGCGCTGATGCCGCTGGCCTGGAGCGCCGCGTCGAACGCGCCTGTGGAGCCGAGGGCGGCGTCGAAGTAGGCGGTCATGCCCTGCAGCGTCACCCCTGCGCCGCGCAGCTGCGACTCGAACTGCATCGCCTCGAAGACTCCCTCGTTGAGGATGAGGTTCAGGCCCTTCGTGGAGTCTGCGGTGAACGTGGCGGACATGGCGGCCGCGCGCTCCGCGTCGCCCATGCCCTTGGTCGCCATCTGGACGTCGACGAGGATGCTGGTGAGGTCGCGGAAGTTGCCGTCCGCGTCAATGACCGCCACCGAGGTGTCGCCGATGGCGATCGCCCCGTCCTCCATGTTGTTGGTGATGTCGCGCATGACGGCGTTGAGCGCGGTGCCCGCCTCGCTGCCCTTGAGTCCCTGGTTGGCCATCGACGCCAGCAGCGACGTGGTGGTCTCGACGTCCTGCCCAGCGGCATTGAGGTTCGCCGCGCAGTTGCGGTACGCCTCGCCGAGTTGCGCGGCGCTGGTGTTGCTGTTTGCCTGGGCGTAGGCGAGCATGTCGGCGAAGTAGGACGACTGCTGCGCCTCCATGCCGAAGGCCGAGAGGTAGTCGGTGACCATGTCGGAGGCCTCGGCCAGCCCCATGTTCGACGCGGCCGCCAGGTCGAGCACGCCTCCCAGCGAGTCGACCATCTGCTGCGTGTCCCAGCCGGCGAGCGCCATGTACCCCAGGGCGTCGGCTGCCTCGCTCGCGCTGAACTGCGTGGTCGAGCCGAAGTGCTGTGCGGTGGCCGACAGGGTCTCGAGTTCGGACCCCGTCGCGCCCGAGAGCGCGGCCACGTTCTGCATGCTCGACTCGAACGCCATGCCGACGTTGACCGCGGCCGTCGCCGCGCCCATCATCGGCACCGTGAGCGCGGCGCTCATCTTCGTCCCCGCGCCCACCATCGCGCCGCCCATGGCCGCGGCCATCGCCGCCCCGGACTTCTTGCCCGCCGTTGCCCCGGCCGTAGCCGCCGCCGGCACGATCGCCGACTCGATGGCCGACTCGGCGCCCTCGGTCGTCGGGACGATCGTCACCCACGCCTTGGCCAGCGTCACGCCGCTGTTAGCCGCCATTCTCGACACCTCCGTCCCACCACGAGTCGAACTCCCTCAGCTTCACCGCGCCGCGCCCGAGCTTGAGCTTCTTCTTGGCCTTCGGCCTCGGGTACGGCTTGGGCTTGGACGGCCTGCGTTTTGAGTTGGCCGCGGCGACCGTCCACTCCACGGCGCGCGCCGCGTCGTATATGTCGGCCATGAGGTAGGCCTCTCTCGTCCACCCCGCCAACTCGGGGTGCATCGCCGCGTATAGTGCGCTCTCGGCGTCGAGGAACTTCACGAAGCACGCGACCGAATGCCAGGAAAGGCGGGCGGGGACGTCCGCCAGGGACCTCCCCGCCCGCGTCAGCAGGTCGTATTCGAGCGCGTCTCCGTGATCGGCGATGATAGCCAGGACGCCCGCTATTCCCCCGGTGTGCCGGCGCCCGCCGCGTCGGCCTGCGACGCCTCCATCCAGGCGGCGACGATGTCGTTGAGGGTGCCCAGCGACACCTTGTCGATGAGTCCCGGGCACTTGGCGTCGACGAAGTCGACCATGACGCCCGTGGCGTCGTCGCCCGCCGACTTGACCGCGTCCATGAGCCCGCGCGCGTCGCGCGCGTTGAGCGACGCGAGGAGCGGGATCGACCACTCGCTGCCGTCGCTGAGGGCGAAGCGGAGCTCGCGGCCACCGCCGGCGTCAAAAACCAGTCCGGCCGCCATGCCTACTCACCGCCTCCCGAGATTACCTCGCCGTCGTCGAAGAGGATGTAGATGCCCTTGCCGTACTCGTCGACGAGCGCCGAGAAGGTCACCTCCCAGCCCACGGCCCCGGTCGCGGTGACCTCGACCTCGGCGTACTCCTTGACCTGCGCGTGGGGCAGAAGGACGATGGCCTTGCGGTCCTCGTCCTTGAGCTTGATGGCCAGCACGCCGGGCTTGGGGAGCTCGGGGCCGAACGCGGCCATGAACCGGCTCCCGTGCTCGGCCGTGGCCCCGGCCGTGGTCACGTTGGACTGGCCGAGCATCACGCCCATGTTGGTGGCGTTGGTCTGCAGCATCGTGATGGTGACGGTGCCGTCGAACTCGGTGATGATGTTGCGGATGACGCCGAGGTTGTGCTCCTTGAGCCCCTCGACCGAGATCCCGAAGCTCATGGTGAAGCCGTCCTCGACGAGGTACCCCAGGCCCACGTAGGCGGGCGAGACGAGCGGCGCGTCCCAGGTCTCGATGGTTGGCAGCGTCGCGCCCTCCTCGCCCCAGAGCGCGGCGCCGATGACGTCGGTCTGGTCGAGGGTGCCGACCATCACTTCTTTCTTATTCAGCCCTGCCATGTTAATCACTCCAATCTTCGACAACGGCCCGAGCCGTGATTGTCATTGCGAACGTCACCCGCGCGAGGTCTGGCCTCACGGGGTCCGGGTTGTTGTATGGGTGCGTCTCGACGCTGACCGCGCACCACGTGGCCGCCCCGCCGCCGCTGCGCGGCAGCTCCTCGGCGCGCGCCAGGAGCCCCGCGGCGACCTCGTGCGCCAGCCCCCACTCGTCCTTGGCGCACCAGACGTCGAAGTCGACGTAGAAGGTGTCGACCACCTTGCCCGCGCGCGAGCCGCCCGTGCGGGTGGCCACGGCGTAGGGCAGGCGGGCGGTGAGGTCTTCTGGGACGGGCGGGGCCGCGATGCCCAGCGCGGACGCGAGCGCGCCCTCGACGTCGACGGGCTTTGCTATCTGTGTCATCGCCTACACCCCCGAGGAATGCAGCGCCCGGGTGAGCGCCTTGTCTCGCGCCTGGGCCTCCATGGCCTCTTTCGAGTCGCCCGTGCCGACGTGGGCGATGTGGCGGCCGCCGCCGAACCCGCCCCGTGCGGGCTTGGACTCGAACCCGGGGCCAGCCTTCGCGGCTAGCTTCTCGCCCACGGCGTCGACGTAGGCCGCGACCTCCGCGCCCGAGAGGAGGTCGCGGAACCCCGAATGGCTCAGTTCGAGCTTGACGAGCTTGCGTGCCATGGCCCTCACCCCTCGAATGCCTGGATGGTCAGCACCTTGTGGCTCACGCGCCCGGTGGGGCTGCGCACCTCGTGAGGCGCTCCCACGACGCGCCAGGTGGCCGCGTCGTGCTCGATGCGGTCCCCGGCCTTGATGTCGGCCCCGGGCGGCGCGTAGACGGTGGCCGAATCGACGACGGCGTTCACGCGCGCGCCGTCGTCGCCGGTCGACGTGGCCGCGGGCTGCACGCTCACGCCGCCCACGGGGTGGCGCGAGGCGTGATCCCAATCCTGGACGGTGGCGCCGCGCACGGTCTTGGTGCCGGCGCGCACGACCATGATCTCGTCGCGGCAGAAGCTCGGCAGCATAGGCATCACCTCGGAACGGCCGGCAGCCGGTACGGCGCGAGCATCGCCATGTCGCGCGCGAGCAGCGCAACGCCGCCCGTGACCCCGTTGGCCGTCTGGTTGTACTCGATGGACACGCCGCCCGCCTGCTCGCGGCGCACCCCGGGGGCCGCGGCGAGCGAGTTTGCTGCGAGCTGCGCAGCCACGGCCGCGACGTCGCGCACGGCCTCCACGTCGTAGCCGCTCGTGAAGCCGATCGCGACCGAGCCCCACTCGTGGGGCCAGCGCCCCCTTGCCTTGACCAGGCCGCTGCGCCTGAACTCGACGCACGCCGGGTCGACCTCGACGCCCTTGACGACCACGGCGTCGACGCTGCGGAGGGCGAGCGTCGGCAGGCTGAGGACAGACCCGCCGCCCTGCGTCACGACCTCGCACGAGAACGCCGGGGCCACGTGCCAGCCGCACCAGCCACGGATCGCGGCGCTGACCGCCTCGAGCGTGGGCGCGACGCGCTCGTCGTCGGCGTCGAAGGCCGCGCCCACCATCGAGAAGAAGGTGGCGGTGTCGATGAGCGGCGGCAACTCGTCGGCGTCGACCGAGTAGCCCCACGGCGTCATCATTGCGACGCCGCCTTGTTCTTCGCGGCGCGCGACTTGTCCTTCGGCTCGGCCGCGGCCTTCTCGTCCTTCGCAGGATCCACGGGTCTCGCGCCCTGAGGGGCCTGCGACTCCTCGAACTGCCAAGTCGAGCCGTTCCACTCGTACTCTCTCAGCATCTGTTACCTCCGAAACGTGGGGGGCCGCCCCGAAGAGCGGCCCCGTGGCGGGATTAGGCGGAAAGCGTGGCCTTCACGAAAGCAGCCGGGTAGCGCACGATGAGGCCGAGGCGCTCCTCGACGCGGACCGTGACGAGGTTGTTGGTGAAGTCGTCCTCGTTGGTGTTGGTCATCTCGACGCGCAAGCCCCCCTTGCGGATGACGCTCGCGGCCTGCTTGAACGCGCCGACGAGCGCGGTGCCCGCCGGGATGGCGCTGGTGACCACGGTGCGCAGGCCCCAGATCGCGGGCTTCTCGAGGATGGCCCCGTTGCCGTACTCGCCGGCGAAGTAGCCGCCGCCGTAGTACTGCAGGTTGCTGTCCTTCGCAAGGCGCAGCGTCTCGTAGTCGGCGGGGTTGATCACCACGGCGTCCGCCTCGAAGTCCGTGCCGGTCTCCACCTTGGTCATGGCCTTGAAGATGGTGTCGGCGATGGAGGTGTCGAAGGCCTGGGTCTGGATGCCGCTGCGGTTAAGCAGGCCGGTGATGCTGTTCGACGTGCCGGTGCCGCCGAGGAGCTGGTCCTCCTCCTCCTTCTGCAGGCCGTAGACCGCGCGGCTCTGGATGTTGGAGGCGAGCCACGGCGCGTCCTCGAGGATCTCGTCGCTCTCCTTGTAGAACACCGCGATCTTCTTCAGGGTCTCGGTGACGGGCGTGGGGTCGCCGTAGCTGATCTGGGGCTTCTGAGCGCCCTCGGCCACCGCTGCGGGCGCGCCGCTGGCGGGCTCGACGGTCGCGCTCTCGACGAGGTAGGAGACGGCGTTGCCGCTCACCGACTCGACACCGAGCAGGTCTGCCACGGTGAGGCGGCGGCGGGGCTGCTCGACGATCGCGCGGTCGTAGTCGGTGAGCCAGGGCGCGACCGTGGCGGGGGTGAGCATGGTGGCTGCCGCCTTCGCGCCGTCCCACTCGCCGGTCATCACGCTCTTGCGCTCGCCGCGCCCGAACTGGCCCACGACCGACTTGGCGACGAACTCGCCGAAGGTCTTGGCCTGGACGTCGCCACCCGCGTTGGAGGCGCCAGAGTCGTTGCCGCTGCCGATGCGGCCGAGGAGCCCGTTGAACCTCTCGGCCTCGGCCCTCTTCGCCTCGAGCTCGGGAAGCTCGACGTCGAGGATCTGCGCGGCTCGCTCCGCCGCCTTCTCGTCGTGCTCGACGATTCCGGGCTTGAGTTCCTCAAGCTCGGCCTTGAGCGCTTCGATTCTGCTCTTGATGCTCATGTTGATCACTCTCTCTCGGTTAGGCTTGGATCCTGTCGATACGTTCCATGATCTCGGCGAACTTGGCGCTCAGCTCCTCGCCGGGCTTGCCGTCCTCGGCCTCGCCCGGCACCTCGCCTTCGCCCTCGCCGCCGTCGTCACCTATCAGCGCGCCGATGCGCTCGGCGCAGTCGCGCAGCATGTCGCGGATGGCGGCAAGCTCGCCCTCGTCCTTGGCGCTGTTGCGCCTGCCACTCTTGACCTCGACCACCTCGGTGTCGGCGTTGGCCGGATACATGACCAGGCTCACCTCGTACAGGTCGAGCTTGCGCAGCTCGTTGGCCTTGCGCCCGTCCTCAAGGGTCACCTGGCCCTCGTCAAGGACGTCGTATGCGAAGCTGAACTTGCACAGCCGCCCGTCGCGGGCGAGTTCGCGGGCGCGCTGCGCCGTGGGCGTCGCGTCGAACTTCGCGGTGAACCTCGCGCCATGGTCGTCCTCGGCGAACCCGCCAGCGGTGCCGATGTAGGAGTCGAGGTTGCCCGCGTCGTGGTTCCAGAGGAACGGCACTGTGCCTCCGCTCTCGGCGATGCGCTCGAACGCCTCGACGAACGCGCCCTTGGCCACGACGTCCCCGTAGCTGTCCGGCTCGCGAGTCCAGGTGGAGAAGTAGCCCTCGATGGTGCCGGAACCGTCCGATGCGTCGAGGTCCAGGGTCTTGAACTTCATTGGTCGCCTCCAAACTAAAAAAGCCCCTCGCGGGGCCGTCGGTTACGTGCTTGCATCTGCTCGGCGCTAGTTCGTCTCGCTGGAGAAGAACGCCTCTATCTCGCGGGTGTGCCTGCCCTTGATCGCGCGGTACTCGGGTGCGCACCTGGGGCACAGCGCCTTGTCAGCCGCTGCCTGCTCCCACCCCGGGCCCTCGGCCACGTTCGCAACGGCCACGGCGTCGGTCTGGGTCTGGTGGAACTGGTCGAGTTCGACCTCCACCTCACGGCCGCACCTGTCACATCTCAGGTAGTGCCTGGCAATCAACATGGCAGTCTCCCTATGCAGTAGGCCCCTGCCGGGGCCGTTTGGTTGCAACGCCTCATCTTGCCCGCCTGCGGGCTACAGGCCCAGGTGCACCGACACCAACCCTTCGGCGACCCTGCCCGCCAACCTCTTCATGGTGTCAAACGCCACCGACCCCGCAGAGCCCGCGACCGCCTCGCGCACCCTTACCCAGACGCGCTCGTCCCTCACCGCGTCGAGGAAGTCGTGGCCCTCCCAGGTGAGCGATCGCACAGTGGCGCGCACCGGCTCGCCGTTGGCGTCCCTGACCACCGAGGCGGAGACGAGGCTGTAGTCCGCCATCACCTGCACGTGGTGGGCGACCGTCTCGAACGTCCACCCGTCGGCCACGAGGCCAGCCGCGTCAAGCGGCCCGTCGGCCCGCTCGGCCTCCTTGAGGATTTGGCGCACCAGCGCCATGTCGCGCTCCATTGACGCCTCCTAATGCTCGAAAGCCGTTCATTTCGGACTGTTGTTGTGGTAAAATAAAAGAGCCGGGTTAACGTGGCTGAAGGGAAACCGAAGTAGCCTAGAGTAACCCGGCATGGTTATTTCCTAAGCTCGATAACGCGCGCATCTTTGATCACGAGAATTCGCTCGACCCTCTCGTTTTCAAGCAGGTTTGCAGCCTGCCTCAAGCCGTCTTCAAGAGTTATTGGGCTAATTGATAAGTCGATTACAAATCCAGGGCCTTGAGTATCCAACTTTTCCCGAATTTTACCGCCAATTTGTTTTGGGTTCTTGGATACAAAACGCTTGAAATCGAATAACATCCCAAGCATGCCAACATCGCTCTTGTTATCGTGGTCATTATGATTCCTAAAATGAATTTCAACACCAATATTTGAAAACCACTGAGCTATCTGAAGCTCTTTGCCTTCGATTTTTGCGAAGTCATCTATTGTGATCGAGGCCTTCGTGGCTTTGCCTTCCACGTACTCGGCATATTTACGGTAAGCATTCCTGCTATCCCAAAGATTTGGGGTGCGTTCGGCGATTTCTGCCAGCTCGTCATCCCATTTCTGTGCTTCGTTAGCAACTTCAGCCGCAGTCATCGAATGGATGTCTTCGCCAATCACGGTCGCATTTTCGATGCGGCGCTGGATGCGCTCGTCTCGCCCTCTCGCGTCTTTGCGCACCTCGACGTCCAGCACGCACTGGCAGTACGCGACCTCCTGGGCCTGGCCGGGGCGGAACTCGCCGGGGCGCTCCATGCCGTTTGAGAACGCCTGGCCGTATCGGACGGTCTCGCCGTTCATGGCGGCGTGGCTCGATCTCGGCTCGTCGCTCGTCGTGCGCCAGGTCTTGTAGACCTCCTCGCCGCCGCGCGCGTTCTGCCTGGCCGCCTCCACGGTGGCGAAGCTCGACGTGGCGCCTGCGAGCGAGCGGCCGGAGCGCGCCGAGCGCACGCCTGCCGCGAACGCGAAGACCTTCCTGATGGCGTCGCGGATCCCCTTGGCGCCCGCGAGGCCCTTCTCGGCTCCGTCCGCCGCGATCTCGCGTCGCAGGTGCCTGAGCGTGGCCTCGTTGTCGGCGCGGGCCCTCGACTCGCACATCCTGCGCAGGTACTTCGCCGTTGCGCGTTTGGCGTAGCGCCTGGAGGGGTCGTCGGGCCACAGGGCGGCAACCGCGCGCTCGCCTGCGGCGTCGGCCTGCCTGAGCACGACCGGGTAGAGGTCGTCCGCCAGCTCGCGGTCCCAGCGCTCGCCGTCCCACCAGGCGGGGGTCCCGCCGCTGTCACCGGGGTCGCCGGCGTTGACGGCCCTCGGCTCGACGCTTCTGGCCTGGCGCTCGAAGAAGCGCCTGTAGACCTCGGCCAGCTCGTCGGCGTCGCCCTCCGTCGGGTCGCCCGCAGCCTTGCGCTCACGGGCGGGGCGCGCGTCTTTTGGGTCGGGCACCACCTCGCCGCCCGACTTGCAGCCGCATGCGCACCACATGTCCTCGAGCGACCGCGTGTTGGCCGCCCGCGCCGAGCTGTAGCGCTCGGTCGTGGGGTCGGTGTCGGTGGGACTCGCAAGGCCGCCCTCGATGACGTTGAGCGGCACGATCAGCTCGTCGGTGCCCTCGACGAAGGGCAGGTTCATCCTGGACCTGGCCTCGGCCCTGGTCATGAACGGCGCGCCCACGCTCGTCTGCAGGCTCGAAACCTGCTCCTCGAAGCTGCCCTGCAGCTTGGCCTGCAAGTCGAACTCGAGGTACACGTCCTGTTCGCCCGTGATCTCGCCCAGGCGCATGGTCGCCCTGCTCGCGATGAACTCCAAGTCCGGGGCGAGGGTGTCGGCGTAGAGCGCGCGGGCGTTGTCTCGGGCGCTGGCGTAGGTCTGGCCTTCCGTGTGCCAGATGAGCGAGGGGTTGACGTGGAACGCGGCGGCTACCTCCTCGCGGGAGAGCTGCACGCCCTGCGCCCAGTCCTTCTCCCGCGTGTTGAACTCGACGGGGTGGTACTCCATGCCGTCCTCGAACACCGGCGTGCCGCCCGCGCGCTCGCCCTTCTTGCCCCACATGGCGCGGACTTCCGTCGCGAACCGCTCGCGGGCGGGCTCGTCCCACGGCTCGACTGTGGGCGGGCGCTTGATGTAGCCCGTGATGCGCATCGCGTTCTGCCACGTGGAGCGGCGGAACCGCTGGGCCTCGACCTGCTCGCGGATGGTCTCCTTGAGCGCCCTCACCGCGCTCGACCCCTCGCGCGGGTCGCTGGGGCAATAGCCGTGGAACACGACGCACGACTCCGCGCCGACCTCGACCCTGCGCCCCGCCCCGTCGGCGAAGACGAAGCGGTCGTAGGCGAAGCCCGTCCCCTTGCTCTCGACGATCCACTTGGCGGGGACGTGGCGGATCTGCCAGCCGCTGGGCGAGGCGTCGTCGCGGCCCACGACCCACAGCGCGAAGTCGTAGAGCTTGAAGTCGCTCACCGTGTCGCGTATCAGCTCGTATCGCGTCGAGTCGGGGTTGGGTCGGGCCACGAGCCGCGCCATGGCGCCCTCGCGGTCGCGAGCGCGTCCCTCGCCGTCGAAGCGGTATGCCTTCAGGGGGAGCTGCGCGATGTTCCTCGCCAGGTAGTCCACGACCGTCTTGAGCGCGGGCTGGGTCTTGTAGAGCCTGTCGGCGCTCATACCCTCCACGCCCGCGTACTCGACGGGCACTCCGTAGTACCTCACCGTACCGCGACCGACGAGCGCGCGGATGTTCGCCAGGACGCCCACCGGCATCACCTCCGAACGAAATCGAACCTAAACCGTGAGAAGCCCGCGCCCGTCGTTGTAGGCGCTTGGGGCCTGCTTCGGCCTCTCCTCCACGAACGGCGTGGTCGCGGCCGCGTGGGCCATAACGCACGCCACCAGTGGCGACACGTCCCCCGGCGAGCCGTTGCGGTCCATGAGCGACCCGCCGTCGCCTTTCTTCTTGAGCACGACCACGCGCGCCGCCTCGTCCAGGTCTGGCGCCGGCCTGTGCATGATCCTGGTGGCGTCCCTGCCCGCCTGATCGTCGCACGCCGCGACCCCCAGCCAGAACCTGTCGAAGCCCTCCATGAGCGCCGCGCCTGCCATCTCGTGCGGCACGACGCCGGGTATGGCCTTGATCTGGTCGCCCAACGCCGATATCGGCGCGCCGTTCTTCTGCCACGCGACGTCCATCGGGTGCAGCGGGTCGGCCCTCTCGGAGAGCCACCTGAGCGCCCAGTCGGTGCCCAGGTCGCGGGCGACGACCTCGATGTGCCACCTGCCGTCTGGCCTCGCGCCGCACGCCGCGATCGACGTGGTGGTGCGGTCGGCGGACAGGTCGATGCCGAAGAACACCGGCGCCGCCCCGGCGATCTCGGAGTCCTCGTCGACGCCGCGCTCCCATGAGCTGCCGGGGAACGCGGGCTCCGCGATCGACTCGACAAACTGGCACAGCACCTCGGTGCGGAACTCGGCCTCGTCGTCGGTCTGGGCGTCGCTCATGATCGTCCTCTCCTCGACGAAGCCGTAGCCGAGCGAGGGGTTGGACTGCGCCCAGCCCTGTCGGTCGAAAACCGAGCAGCCCGGGGGCGCGCTCCACTCGAACCAGCCGACCGTGCCGTCCGCGTCCTCGCCGTCGGGCAGCTCGCCCATCTTGTCGCCGAGCGCCCGCGCGATGCCGTCGGGGTCGCCAAGCCTTGAGTGCGCCTTGACGCGGAGCGCCCGCAGCGGCACGCTCTCGACCGTCCCCGCGTTGGTCATGCACCACACCAGCCCGAGCGGTCGGGCGTTGGTCGACTTGGTCAGGGCGCTCCACGCGGCCCAGTCCCGGTGCTCGCGGAACTCGTCGAGCATGACGAGGTCGTTGGAGTCGCCGCGCCCGCCCTTGGTCTTGCTCGCGCCCGCGACGGCGGCGATCTTGTAGGTTTGGCCGTGGCGGAAGCTCATCGAGTATTTGCCGTTCGTCAGCGAGCGGCCCACGTACTCGTCCGCGAGGTTCGGGTTCGGCTCGACGTCCAGCTCCTCGTCGCCGGCCACCTCGACCAGGACGGAGCGCCACACGTCCTCGGCCTTCGAGAGGTTCGCTGACGTGCCGAGGATCGTCTTGACATTGACAATGTAGATGAAGAACAGCGCCAGCCACTTCGAGAAGTACGTCTTGCCGTTCTGCCTCGCGACGAGCACGAGCACCTTGCGAAACCTGAACCTCCAGTCGCCACCGAACTCCCCGACGATCTCGAGCGCGTGGATCGCGAGCCACCGCTGCCACGGGAGCATCCTGTCGCCGATGGTCTCGGTGACGAAGTCGATGAGCAGGTAGCCCAGCGTCGTGTCGCGGGTAAGCTCCCGCAGCGGCGGGGTGAAGACCCTCGGCAGCTCGCACCCGAATAGCGGCTCCACGGCCCTAGCCGTTCGCGGCTACCGGCGGGACGAACCGCGACTGGAGTACCCGGAGGGTGCGCTGGGCTGGCTCGTCTGCCGCGGCTCTGCAGTCCTCGGCCTTGCGGTCTTTCGGCTTGTAGACCGTCGACTCCTGGCCGAGGTACTCGCGCCCCATGACCTGGAGCATAGCGCGGTCGCCCGACAGGGCAAGCTTGGCCTGCGCCTCCCGCAGCCGTGCCCTGCCGACGGCGGCGAAGCGCTCCGCGACGGTGGCGAAGTCCTCGCCGAACGCGTCGAGGCTCAGCCGGTCGAGGTCGGCCTGGTCGCACCCGACGACCGCGCAGACCTCGTCGGGCGTGCAGAACTGCGTCAGCAGGTTCTCCACCTCGTCTTTTGTCTCATTTGTCCACATGAAGGAACTCCCTGTCCATCAAGTAAACCGCTTGGTTTAAAAATCGGGGAGGGGCTGTCATTGCACGCCGGCGAGGACTCTGAAGCCGCGGCCCGCCCAAGAATTGGACACCCCTACCCCCTCGGGGACGCCACGTCGGGGCCGCAGAATCGTGTCTGCCGCGCCGTCGGCCCTGTATGCTGTTCGTGTCTGTGTGTCTCGCCGCGTGCGCTCACAACCGACTGTGCGGCCTCTGCTCACCACTTGCGCGACGGGACGCCAAGTCCCGACGGCTTCGGCTTTCTCGCCTTGCCGTCCTTGCGCGACCTGTTGCAGTGCACGTGGCTCGGCCTCAGGTTCGCCACGTCGCACTCCAGCTCCGGGTGCTCCTCCACCGTGTAGTAGTGGTCCGCCTCCCACGCGAACGGGCTCGTGCTGCCCAGCCCCTTGGAGTAGTCGATGCGATCCCCGCAGATCCAGCAGTGTGCCCCGACCTCGACCGAGCCGTCGGGCATGTGCACGATGGTCTGCGAGTCGCGCCTCCACGCGCTCTCGCGCGCCCGGTACCACCTGGGGCCGCGCTTCCGCTTGCCCACGCGACCACCCCCAGGTCAGCGTATCGTGGGGTCGACTCCCGTATTGGCACCCATGACGAAGCCCCACGCCTCGCCTCGGGCGGGCTCGAAGGTCTGGCACTGCACGGCCGCCCCGCAAAAGTCGATCTCGGGGCTGGGGTGTGCGCACCACTCGCGCCGGGAGTCCCAGCGAAGCCAGCGGCACCTGCCGCACGACTCGCACGGCGTCACTGCGAACACCCCCCCCCGAGAACGCGAAAAGCCGCTCGAAGGCGGCTTTTGTTGCTAGCATATAACCGAGAAGGGGCCTCGCCTTTTCATCGGCTCGGCCCCTCCTACGTAAAAAACACCAGGGTACACTTTATCAGATTTTCGAGTCTCATTTTTGTGATTGACTTATGTCAAGGAATCTACATCCCATGACGTAGGCCCTCGGGCTCGCGTCGAGCCAGTCGCACATCTCGTCCCGCCAGCGGATCGCAGTGGCCCTCCCGACGCCGATCGCGTCGGCTGCCTGGTCCCACTCCATGCGGTCGACGTAGTACAGCTCCATCACCTCGGCCTTGCGGCTGAAGCAGCGCCTAAGCCCCTCGATGACCTGCAGCGCCTCGCCGACTACCTCGAGCGCGGCGTCGCGCTCGGCCCTCGCCGCGACGACGAACCTGCGCCTTGCCTCGGCCTCGGTGGCCGTCGGGTCGCCGACCCCGCTCGCCCTCGGCACGCGGCCGCCGATCCTGCCGACCGCGAGCTCTCCGTCTTCCACCCCCGATATCGTGCGCCCCAGCTCCTCGATTCGCTCGGCCGCGCGGCGGACCTCGCCGAAATACTCGCGCGCTCCCACGCGACCACCCCCCGTCAACAGCGCGCCTCCTCGAACTCGCCGCACCAGTCGAGAAGCTCGACCCCGGGCCACACGATGGCCCAGCCCTCTTCCTCGGACAGCACGACGGGCGGCCTGCGCCTGCAGATCCCGCCTTCGTTGTCGAGCGGGTCTTCGTCGAACCACCGGCACCGCCAGCACGTGCCATGCCCTTCCAACGGCGTCACCTCGGCCCCATGGCGCGCGCGGCTCCGGCGTAGTCCTCGGACCTGCGCGTGCCGAACTCGACCAGCGCGTCGAGGTAGGGGAGACGCCTGACCCCGTACTCGGCCGCGAGGCGGCGCATCAGGAACTCCGTCAGCACAGCGCCCCGCGTCATGGCGCATTCGAAGCGGTCGCTCATGATCCGCCCCGATCCACGTCACGCGACGCCGAGGGCCGCGAGGACGAGCGCGCGCACCCCGTCTGAGACGTCGGCGTCCTCGCTGACGGTGACGCACACCTTGCGCGTCCCGTCGCTGCGCTTGCGCGACTCGATGACGACGCACCCGACGCCCTCCAGCTCGAGCGTCTCGCCGGCTACCTCCGCAGGCTCGCTGGGGCCGTCCTCGAGCAGCTTGTCGAGCTTCGCCTTGTCGCCGTCGCCGACCGCGGGCTCTGGTTCTGGGGACGGCCTAACCTCTCCGATCGGGGACGGCTTCGGCTTAAACGGTGAAGTGATCGCCGGCACGCTCGCCACCTTCGGCGCCGGCATCTGCGTCAGATCGGGCTGCGCGACCGGCAGATGCGGACCTGCTCCCAAACTCGACGAGGCGCTGACGTACTCGATCTCGTCTGGCATCACCCATACGGGCGCTGCGAGCTTCTTCGCTCCGTTCATGGCGGCCAACCGAATCTTTCCCGTCTTCGCAATGCTCGTGACGCGCCACATCTGTCCGCGCCCCAACTGGTCGCGGCGCTCGCGGCCGACGTATCGCACAATGTTGCCTTCCTTGAGGCTCTGGCTTGCCAACTCTTTCCTCCTGTCTTGTGTCGCTATCGGCGCCCGCGCCGCCGAAGGCGGCTCTCGCGGCTGTTCCATCGCGTCTACGACCCACCGCCTGACCGTTCGCTCGTTGACCCCGAGGCTCGAGGCTACGCCCTCGGCGGTTGTCCTGCCATCGATGACCCTGAGCGCGACGCGGCGCCTGTCCTCCTGAGTGAGAGCCTCACCGGAGGGCAGCGTGTACAACATGCCCCTGTGCCCGCTCACTTGCGTCCACCCCTCTCGTACTGCACCAGGTGCGGGCATTCGCCGCAGGTCATATGGCACCAAGCTCCTGCGCCCTGGCTTTCAGCTTGCACTCGTACACGTCCATCGCCGACGACGTTGGCCGTTCTTCGGTCGCGGTCATTCGCTCACCACCCATTCGTCGATTAGAGCGTATGGGTACTCGTCCACCGACTTGCCTTTATACACGTACACCTCACCGCGTGCTCCGAACAGGCACGACGGCCGAAACCCTCTGCGCTTGAGCGCCTTGCTCGCGCCGTCGTATGTGTCGTGCACCGAGTCGACCATTTCCCCGCCTTCGTCTGGCCCGTAGTCAATCGACGCCGTGTACACGACAAACTCGCGGTCTTCGTTAATCATCAGCTCACCACCTTTCTCCCGCAGTTCGGGCAGTACTTCGGTACGTCCGCAAAACCGTCAACCGTGATTGTAGGCTCGCCGTCGGCGTCGAAACCGAACTTGACGGTCGCGCCGCACACTGAGCATGTCATGGTAGCGCGGCGTTCGCTGACGTCCCTGCACTCCCCGCGCGACGGCTCGAACTGCATCGACGGATGCTCTCCGTTTTCGTCGTGTAGCACCATGCGGTCAAGCTCGCCATCTTCGAGCAGGCAGGCCATGTCCACCTCAAACTCAACCATTTGCGACTCTCCTTCCGCAGTTCGGGCAATACTTCGGCCGACTCTTAACGCCCTCGCCCTCCATGTCGATTTGGAACCCCCACAGGCAAGCTCCGCATTCGCTGCACTCGATGTCGTCGTAACACGCTTCGCTGATTCTGAGCATCCTGCACTCACCGCGTCCCAGCGTTGCCTCGATTGCCTGTGCTGGTGTGACGTGCCACGACTTCAACTCGGTGAGCATGCCGCTCATGTTCTCGGTCATGCGCCATTGCTTTCCGTCTTTACCATGCCATACGGTGCACCAAAGCAGTGCATTGCCTCCGTCCGTCCACTCCACGCCACGCTCGTCGAGGAGCGCCCTAAGCTCTTCCGTCGCTGTCATGCGTCCACCTCGATTCCCAGCTCGCGCATCAGGTCGTGCGCCCTGTCCAGCTCACTCGCATTCATGGCCCCGTAGTCAGCCAGCGGGTAAAGCTCGTCAACCAGCTCCCGCAGCTTGGCGTTCTCTTTGGCGTATTCGTTGATTGTTTCCTTGTATACAAAGCTCGCGGCTTCGACGCCCCTGCTGTAGTCGCTCATTGCTCCACAACCTTCCGCCCGCAGTTTGGGCAATAATTGATTTCGCCGTGGTTGTGCGCTATGTGCAACTCGTGCCTTGGGAAGCTCTTGCCGCATGAGCTGCACGAGAAGCACCATGCATTGTCTGGAGTCGTGCTGTGGCACTCCCCGCGCCCAAGTATGGCTTCGACGGCCTGAGCTGGCGTGACGCGGCACACGACAAGCGTCCCATCTGTGGCTTCGTCAATCGACGTCTCTCCAACGATTGTCACGTAGTCTGACGTGGGCGCCCCGCCAAGCAGCACCCAGTACTCGTCTGCGGGCTTGCTCCATTCCACCCCGCGCTCGTCGAGCAGGCTGCGCAGTTCCTCGGTCGCGCTCATCGAAGCGCCTCCTCGAGTGTCATCACGGGCTTGCCGATCGCCTTGGCCACAGCAACCTCGAGAGAGGCACCCTTGCTCGACTCCCATCCGGGGAGCGTCACGAGGGCGTCGGCGTGGCGGACCAGGTAACCGATACACACCCTCATGGCCCTCTCGTGGCTCACGTCGCTCCCGAGCGACATCGTCGGCACGAAGCACCACGCGTCTTCGTGCCTGTCCATAAGCCTCGTCGCAGCGGCCTCGAACTCCGCCGCAGCATCCACGTAGCTCCTGCCCGTCACCGGGCCGCTCAGCTGGTACCTCATCGGATCTCTCCTTCCCAGTCGACCTCCACCTTCTCGACGACGAGCCTGCGCGTGCTGTCCCCCATGCGGCGCCTGTAAGCGGGCGTGCTCATGTACCGCACCGTCTTGACGTCGACGCCAAGCCACTCGGCCACCTCAGCCGACGTGCCCACGCAGAGGAACTCGTCGCCCCTGTACGCCGCGAACAGCTTCCGTGTCGGCAACCTGACCACCTCCCGCGGGCCTTCCGCACGCCTTCGGGTCAAGCCCGATGGCGCACCACTCCTCGTACGACCACATGTCGGCGTACCAGGTGAGGTGCGGGCACGTCTCGCACCCGCGCGCCATCACGACCACCCGTCGAGCCTGAGGTCCCTGCCGGTCGCGACGAGCGCGGCGCCGCATGCGCCCTGGATGCGTGAGACGATCGGCGCTGCGCGCCCGGCGCCGGCTGCCGCGGTGATGCCAGCCGCGAGCTCGCGGTACCCCACGTTGGCCGTCCACACCGTAGGCATGCCCTGTCGGGCGTCGGAGATCGCGAAGAGCTGCGCCACGCCGAAGCCGCGCGCCTCGAGCAGCTTGTCGGCGTCGTCAACGACGAGCAGGTAGGGTGCCGCCCACCAGGCGCGGACGTCCGCCCCTTCGTCTCGCAGGGACCGCGCGTCGGCAAGCACCTGCTCAGCGGTGACGAACCTCACGCGCTCGCCGCGAAGCGCCAGCTCCATGGCCGCGGCGCAGGCAGCGTGGGTCTTCCCGATGCCCGACGCCCCGCACAGCCACGTGCCGCGCGGCAGGCGGTCCAGGATGGCGCACGCCCAGGCGTTGCCCTCGGCGCGTGCCGTGCGGTAGCCAGCCGGCACGCGCGTCCTGGCGAGCCTGCAGCGCGCCAGCTCCGCGTCGTGCCTGGCCTCGACGGCCGCCCTGTTGCGCTCGATGGCCGCCGCGTTCGCTGCCCGCTCGGCCTCAGAGGGCTGGTAGCCCCTCAGGCTCGAGAATGACGAGGCCAGGGTCTGCATCGCAGCTCACCCCCCTCTGGAACGCCGGCTCCCTGCGCGCCCAGTTGCGCACCGCGGCCTTCCAGTCGCGCATCGGCGACGCCCCGACGCGCCATCCCTTGGCGTCGTAGAAGTCGCAGAAGGCGTCCGCGTCGACGTCGAGGCGCGCCTCCGAGGCGTACTCGGAGACCATTTCTCGCGTCGGCGGGGCGAAAGGGGGGCGCTTTTGGGCTCTCTCGCCAGAGAGAGCCTTTTCAAGGGGTTTTATATCTTGTTCTTGTTCTTGTTCTTGGCTAGGTGGTTTGCTAGGCATGTTGCTAGGGGTTGTGCCACCGTCGTTGCTACCCGTTTTGCTAGACGGTTTGCTAGGCTGTTTGCTAGACGGTTTGCTACCCGTTTTGCTAGACGTTCTGCTAGGCGCTTCTTCGGCGTCTGCGGAGCGGTTCTGCTGCTTTTTGTCGCCGCCCCTGCGGCCCGCCTCGGCCTTCGCGCGGGCGTAGTCGAGTTCCTCCTTGACGAGCACCCACGCGGCTCGCGCCTCGCGGGGGAGGCCCTGGGGCTCCTCGCCCAGGGCCATATACTCGACTATCGCGGCATAGAAGGCTCGGCGCGCCGTCGGCGGCATCTCAAGCCCTGCCGCCACGTGCTTGTCGATGATGAGCATCTGAGCCTCCTAGAACGGTATGTCCTCGTCAGCCTCCAGGAGCGGCGCCTGTGGCGCCTGCTGGTATGGCTGGGCGTACTGCGTCGGGTGGGGCTGCGCGCTCTGCTGCGGTGCCTGCTCCCTGGCCGACATGAACTCGATCTCGGCGACGTTCAGGTCGCAGTTGAGGAACACCCTGCCGTCGTCCGAGGATCCAATTGAGCACCACATGCGCCCGGTTGCGCACACCTTCTTGCCCTTGGTGAGGTGGGGCGCCAGGCTCTTGCCGCGCTCGCCCCAGATCTGGCAGCGCACCCAGACGGTCTCGTCCTGGTCGTTGCGCCTGCGGTTGACGCCCACGCTGAACTCGCACACGGCGGATCCGCTCTGCAGCGTCTTGACCTCCGCGTCGCGGCCGAGGTTGCCGCACACTGTCGACTGGAACACTACTTGGCCTCCTCTTCGATTTCGTAGCTCGCCTCGGGCGCGAGAGCCTCGTCACGCGCCTTGGACGCCTCCTGAACCGTGGCCTCCATGCGCTGCCTGTGCGCCTGCCACGCCTCCTCGTCCATCGTCCGGAAGTCGCCCTGCGCCATGAGCGCCCGCTTCGCGTCGTCGACCGGCATGCCCGTGATGGAGGCGAGGCGCGCCGCGTACGACTGCATCGCGGTCACGCGGTCGGGGTCTGCCTGTGGGGCCACATCGGCCTGGACGGCCACCGCCTTCGGCGCGCGCTGGAGCATCCAGTCGGGCATGTCCTCGACGTCCTGGGTGAAGATGTCGCTCGCCGCGGTGGTCGACTTCGTAGCGTCGACCAGGGCCCGCTTCTTGGCCATCTTGAGCACGGTGTTGTAGGTGTCCGCGATGTCGGGGTTCTCCTCCCGCACCTTCTTGTTGTTGACCCAGCGGCTGCGGTAGCGGTACTTGCTCTCCAGCGTCGAGCAGCTGCCGAAGCCCTCTCCCATGACCTCGCCCGTGTCGCGGCTCGTGAGGGTGGTGTGCACCTCGTACTCGCGGTGCCCGCCGCCAAGGTCGGTCTTGCTCACCTCGCTCCTTGGCACCAGGTGGAACATGTTGCAGATCTTCTCGGCGCCCGGCTGCAGAAGCGTGGGCTTGTCGCCCGTGCCGGGGATCTTGCCGTAGTGCGTCCCCTCCTTCATCACCAGGCCCATGAGGTGCTGCATGGCGTTTACCTGCTCGCGCACCTCCATGGCGCCAACGTACTCCTGCTTGGCGAGCTGCGTCTGTTCCGGCATCTTCTCCTCCTATCGCACCGAGAGGCTGTCGCGCTCGATCGTGCGCGCCCCCGGCACCTCGCGCCCGGCCTTGATCGCGTCGCCGATGGCGCGGCGGTCGGGCTTGGTCTCCGTCTTCACGTTCACGAACTGCTCGGGCAGCGCGTCGAAGTCGTAGACCTCGACGGCGCGCGTGCGCCTCAGGCTGACGACCGCCCTGGGCGTCTCAACGCGCCTCTCGCGCGCGTTCTGCATGCAGATGGCCATGTAGTCGCGGAAGCGCTCCGCACGCGCCCTGAGCGCCCTCCTGCGCCCTGCCAGGCGCTCCTCCTCGGCGCGGATCGCGTCGGCCTCCGCCTCGATCTCCTTGAGGTAGCAGGCGCACGCGTCCACCTTGTCGGCGAGCGCCTCGCCCAGCGCCTCGGCCCCCTCCGCCCCGGCGAACACCTCGCCCGTCTCCTCGTCGACCGCGAACATGCCGTCGAGCACGCACCGCTGCATGCGGGTCAGGTCGTACAGCGTGAGGCTCATCGGTCGCCCCCGTTCCTCGAGCGGGCCGCGTCCAGCTCGGCGCGCAGCTCGCTCACCTCGCTCTGGAGCTTGATCGTCGCGTTCGTCATCGCCTCGAGCCTCTCCCTGAACTCGAGGGCCATGTCGACGAGCGCGACCACCCTGTCCCGTTCCGTCATGTCTCCTCCTCACATGTCTCGACGCGCACGAGCACGCCTGGGTTTGCCTTGTCTATGACGATCGTGTTCGTCGAACACCCCTCAATGTGCCTCTGGTCGTCGTTGGCCAGGATCCCAGCCAGCACGAGGCCGTCGAGCAGAGGCTTCTGATACGCGGTGATGTTGTCCTGGTCGCGACGGCGGTTCACCTCGTGCCACTCCAAGACGACGCGGACCTTGCCGCCGGGCCTCCTCCACTTGTGGAACCTCGCCTCCGCCTTGGCTATCGCCGCGACGCGGTAGGTCTCGCGCTTCTTGAGCGCGGCGCCCCCGTAGCGGTTCTCGCGGTTCGCGTCGAACAGTGTGTTCGCGCCCGGCAGAGGCGCCGGCCTGCCGCGCTTGTCGATGCGCTCGCTGGGCACGAAGAACTCGAGGCTCGTCATGTCACTGCCCCTCGACCTTCGCTTGGTAGGCGGCGTCTCCGGCCTCGGACCACTCCTCCTCTGCGTCCTTCACCGCGTCGGACGCCACGGCTTCCGCGTCCCACGGTTCCGCGCCCTCGTCGAGCGCCGCCTCGTACGCCTCGGTCCAGATGTCGGTGAGGACATATGCGAGGTCGTCCCACGTCGCCCGAGCCAGGCGCAGCTGCAAATCGAGGCTCATCCGATACACCCTGGCACCTCCCTACGCCACTCCCATCGGCGGCAGCTCTGTCCGGTGAGCTTGTCCGCCCCGATCAGGCGGCATCTCGTCCGCGCCTCCGTGCCCCTGCGGGGCGACGAGTGCCGGCACGTGGCGCACACCTGCTTCACAGCATGTGGAACCACGGGCACACCACCACCCTCCCGAGCGTCAGCGAGCACGTGAGCGCGAGCGCGAGCCACAGGAAGGCGAAGCACGCGAGCGCGATGGCGCAGCCGGCGCAGACCTGCGCGCGTCTCTGTCTGTCTGCGCGCCACCGGTTGTCGGCGTGCGCGCCGTGCCTGTTGGAATTCATCGTGGCCTCCTTTCGAGCCTCCGTACCTTGATCCGTTTGTTGGTGCTGCCCTTACAACGCGAGGGCGTGGCCAGCTCGTGGCCACCGAGCGTCTCCGCTCCGCGCCGCTTTGCTTCGCGGCTTTTTCTCAAGGTTCATGAGGTACCGGGTCCCCCTCGCCGCGCGCGCTGCGCGGCTTATGTCCGATGGTTCGGCCGCGCATCTGGGCAGCGCCTGGGGAGGGATCGCCCCGACCTGGTTCCAGCGGGTAGAGGGACCCGCAACGTGCGCGGCGGGGGAGACCCGGGACGTGCTCAGCGGACTGCTGGCACGTCTGACTCGCAGAGCTTCTCGAGCCAGCGCTCGATGCCCTTCCTGTAGATCAGGAGCTTCCCATCGCCCGCGACATGGGCGGGGACCATGGGCGGGTGCCAGACGCTCGCGCATATATCGCGCGCCCTGCGCTCGCCGACGCCGATCATCTCGGCGAACTCGAGGAGGGTGCATGTCAGGCGTTCTTCTTCCATCCGGCGCACCTCCAATCCAGACCGACGGCGAGCGAACGATGCGCCAGGTGCGACCTGCGCGCGGCGTCTGCGAGCTTCATGCGGCGCACTGCCGCCCGCTCCTTAGCTTTCGTCGCGAGCATCGCGCTCATCTCCCTTGCGGACGAACATGTCGACCTTCGCCTCCAACGCGGGCGATACGAGCAGGTCGATGAGCACGTGCTGGTAGACCTTCAGGTTCTCGCGGCTGATGCTGGCTGCGACGGTCTCC
>CADBMC010000069.1 GCA_902795635.1 uncultured Coriobacteriaceae bacterium
ATGCGCATGGGCGAGCTCGTCGAGCCCAGCTCGCTGCGCGGCGTCGAATGGGGTGTTCCTGAAGGCGATTCTCAAGATGCCTCCTCATGTCCGTCTCGTGGTTCGGGATGTGACGGGGCATGCAGAGACGCCCCGGAAGACTGGCACGTCTTAGAGGGGAAGGTGCACCCAGCGCTCCTCGCGATGCGAGAGCGTCGCGGCGTTGATAAGCTCCTGCACGCGTGCGCTCTGCTCGAAGTTGCCCTCGTTCTTCTCCCCGCCCGAGACGATCTCCTCGAGGAAGTTCTGGACCAGGCAGCCATAGAACGCGGTGTCCCATTCGTCGTCCGGCTGATGGCCCGGGTTCCAGTAGGAGTCGGGAATCTCGATCTCGTGGTACTTGACGGCGGCGGCATCCGCGTCCGGGGTAACCCAGCCGTCGGCATACTCGAGCTTCTGGATGGCCTTCGTCTCGGGGTCGGTGATGAGCGTCGCCTTGAGCGCTCCCTTGTCGCCGTAGATCCAGGCGGTGATGCCAGGATAGTTGCCGACAGTGACGAAGCTGGACTGCATCGAGAAGAGATAGCCCTTCTTCGTGGTGCCGATCCACATGTCCGCGTCATCCCAGTTGATGCGCTCCAGGTGGTCGTCGACGTTGTAGCGGCGACGCTCCTTCACGAGGTTGGCCATGGCGCAGACGACCTTGTCGATGTCGTCGTTGATGAGCTCGAGGCCGATGTCGATGGTAGGGGCGCCATAGCCCTCGAGGGAGGCCACCTCGATGTTTCTCGGGTCGGGGTCCGTGCCTACCTTCTCGAGCTCGGTCGGGTACTCCTTGAACAGGCGCTTGTCCTGCGGATACCAGGGGTTCAGCCACTGGGAGTTCTGCTCGTATCCGTTGAAGAGCCACGGGGTGCCGATCTTGCCCTCGCGGACGAGGTCGAACATGTACTGGACCGCGGGCGCGTAGCGGAAGGTGAGGCCCACCTTCGTCTTGAGACCCTTGGACTTGGCCAGGTCGGAGAGCTCCTTCACGCGATGGAAGTCCGCCGCGACCGGCTTCTCGACCAAGACGTGCTTGCCGCACTCGATGGCGAGCGCGGTGAGCGGCTCGTGCGACTCGCCGTGCTCGTCGCGCGTGCACACGTCCACGACATCGATGTCCTCGCGGCGAATCATCGCCTCGGCATCCGTCATGACCTCGGGAACGCCGAACTGCTTGGCGGCATCCTTCGCGAGCTCCTCGTCCTGGTCGCAGATGACGACGAGGTCGCAGAGGTCGCTGCGAACCCAACCTGGGATGTGGGCGCGCTTGGACCATCGCCCGGCGCCGATGATTCCGACACGAAGCTTGTCTGGCATAAGGCTCCTCCGTTCCCGACCATGCCTCAGCAATGGCCACGAGGGCTGTCCGATACCGAAAAATACTAAGCTAGGGCGCTTGCCATGACGTGTTTTCAGGTCTTCCCAGAGCGGGAAGCCCGAGTGTTTCCAGCAAGTTTTCCGCTTGTTTCCAGACCGCTTCGCAGGCCTTGCATCACGGCCTGATGAGCGAGAGCGACCCCTTGCGCGGGGCGGCAACGCTGTCTCTGACGACGATGGTGGGATCGTAGTAGGTGAGCGTGTAGGGCGCGTCCGGATGGCGCCGGCGCCGGAAGAGCGCCTTTGCCCCGTCCTCGCTCATGCGCTCGATGTCGATGTCCATGGCGGTGAGCGGCACCTGGCAGGTCGCGGCAAGGTAGGAGTCCTCGCAGGCGAACACGCTCACGTCCTCCGGGATGCGGATGCCCCGTGCGATGAGGCCGGAGACGATGCCTGCGGAGACGTCGTTGGCAGAGACGATCGCGGTCGGCAGATCGGGCAGCGCGAGCAGCTGCTCGACGATCTCCTCCGCATCATCCAGGTCGAGCCTGGGCGCATGGAGCAGATACCCCTCCGGCACCTCCAGCCCGTGGGAGTACATGCAGTCCTCGAACCCTGTCACGCGGTCCTGCGTGATCGTGGAGTTCTTGCTCCCTCCTACGAACGCGATGCTGGTGTGGCCCCGGCTGATGAGGTACTCCGCCGCGTCGAATCCCATCTTGTAGTAGTCGGCACGCAGGCAGTCGAGCCGACGCAGCGGAAGGTATCTGCCCATCATCACGATCGGACAGGGATAGTCGCGCAGAAGGCGGATCGTCTTGGGCGTCTCCACGATGGTGTAGGCGATGACGCCGAAGTAGCGCTCGTCGCTCGCCGTGCGCAGGTACTCGTACTCGAGGTCCGCCGAGAAGTTGGTGATGGCCACGAGCGGCTGCTTCTGGTGCCTCACCAGCTCCTGGCACATGCTCTCGACGTTCCGGGAGGCGATGGAGGACTTGATCCCGCCGATGATGAGCAGCACCTTGCCGCTGTTGCTCTCCGCATAGCGAGGCTTGTGGTCGCGGCGCACATAGCCTAGCTCCGCTATGGCTGCCTCGATGCTCGCACGCGCCTCGTCGGACACGTACCCACGTCCTGTGACGACGCGGGAGACGGTCGATATGGAAAGCCCACAGCGTTCGGCTACCTGCTTCAGCGTCGCTCCCATGGCAGCGCCCCCTCTTCCCCCCGTGGCGCCACGCCGATGGGCGGAGGCGCCATTGCTTGAAGCATACAGGCGATATGGGATTTTCGGCCAAATGGCAGTATGAGAAAGTATGGGAATTGTGTCTCGGCAGCAGACAGCACCTGCAAAGAGTTCGGTCAGGCCCTTCGCTACGCTACTCGCCTGCCCCAAGCGCCCTGCCCATGCGTTCCATGAAATGGCCGAGGAAGCGCTCGGAGTCCACCCCGAGCGCCACCGCACACGTCTTCTCGGGGTCGTTGAGGCGCGTCTCGTCGCCGATGGTCCTGCCGCGGGTGGGTCCTGCCAGGTCGACCTTGAGGTTGACGGGGAGCGTGCGCACGAGCGAGGGGTCCAGCGCCACGGCAGCCGCGAGCGGGTCGTGCAGCGCGCAGCCCCCGAGCTGCGGCGCGGACTCGGCGTAGGCGCCTATGTAGTAGTCGATCATGTCCGCATAGGCGCGTCCGGCGGCAGTCCCGAGCGCACGCCACCGGGCGGTCTCCTCGCGCGTGAGGAGCGTCTGGTGCGTGACGTCGAGCCCCACCATCGTCACGCGCATGCCCGAACGGAAGACCTCGTCCGCCGCCTCGGGGTCCTGGCTCACGTTAGCCTCCGCGCAGGCGCTCACGTTGCCCGGCTGGGTGAGTGCGCCTCCCATGAGGGCGACGCGCCCGATGAGCCGGGCAACCTCGGGGTCGCGCCGCAGTGCTGCGGCGAGGTTCGTGAGCGGCCCCGTGGGAACGTAGACGAGCCGCGGGCCGAGCTCGTGCGCCGCCCGCACGATGAGGTCGGCGGCAGGCGTCGGGTCGGCCTCGCGCATGGGCTCGGGGACCTCCACCTCGCCCATGCCGTTGACGCCGTGTATGCGCAGCGTGGAGGGGAGCACCTCGAACCCGTCGGAGGCGAGCGCATGCCCCAGGCCGCGATACACCGGCACCTCGGGATGACCCAGCAGCTCGGTGAGCGCAAGCGAGTTCCTCACCGAGCGCCCCACCTCCACGTTTCCATAGGTGCAGGTGATTCCCACGAGCTCGGCATCCGGGCTTCCCAGGACGTAGGCGATCGCCATCGCGTCGTCGATGCCGGTGTCCAGGTCGAGGATGACCTGCGCCTTGCCCGATTCATTCCCAGCCATGCGGTCTCCCCTCTCGTTCCTCTCGCAAGCATATCGCCAGGCTGGCACGCACGAGGCGGAGTCACGAGCCGACGACGCAGAATTGCGAAAACAAGTCCCGCTCCGGCTATTGGCCGAAGCGGGACTGCGAGGAGGAATGGGTCTCTTATGGGTTCGGAGCTGGCAGCAGGCCCTACAGGCAGGTTCTACTGCTCGTTCTTCTTGAGGACGCGTCCAGCATAGGTGCGATAGAGCTCGCCATCGCGCAGCTCCACCTTGCCGTTGCAGAGCAGGAGGTCGCAGCCGGTGGCGTTCATCTCCGGCGTCTTGTACTGCATCTGGTCCATCTCGGGATAGCGGTAGTTGGGCAGGTCGATGACAGCGACGTCCGCGTATGCGCCCTCGACGAGACGGCCGCGGCGCTGGATGCCGAAGTGATCGGCAACCATGCTGGTGTTCCTGCGGACGACCTCCTCGTAGGGAACCCCCTTGCCCACGTACATCTGGGCGAAGATGGCCATGCCGCCGCGACGGCGGATCTCGTACCAGTCGTAGGGGTTCTCCGGGTCGCCCATGATGGTGTCCGAGCCCGCGGACACATAGGGGTTCGCGACGATCGAGTCGCAGTGGTCCACGAAGTTCGAGGGACAATGCGCCGCAGGCGCGTTCAGCCAGAACACATAGTCCTTGTCGTCGCCGAGGAGGTCGAGCATGCAGTCGTCCTCGTCGATGCCGCGCTCCTGGGCGATGTCACGCACGGAGCGGTTCTCGAGGGTTGGGTCCTCGGACATGACGATGTAGATGCGGTCCTTGGGGCCGGCCATCGTGTAGTTGTCGTTCTTGATGAGCTCGCGCCCTGCCGGGTCGTGCAGCGCGCGCTTGACGCCCTCGATGCCCTGCGAGAACAGCTCGTCGCTGAGGGCCATCGTGAACAGCAGCATGCGCTCCTTGCTCGTGCAGTGGCCGACGCTCGAGGGTATGACGTCGATGCGGGCGCGGACGCCGTCCTGCTCGATTGCCTTGAAAGCGATGTCGTAGGCCTCAGGGCCGCCCACGTCGGGGTTGGTGGCCAGATGCGATATCTGGATCTTCGCGCCGGTCCTGCGACCGACCTCACAGAACTCCGCAGTGGACTCGGGGATGCCGATCTTGTGGCGCAGGTGCGCGGCCGAGACGCCGTCATAGCACTTGATGAGGTTCACGACCTCGCAAAGCTCTTCGATGGTCGCATAGCGCGAAGGCACATAGTCCAACCCGAACGAGATGCCCCACATGCCCTGGTCCATGTTGTGACGGATGATGTGCTCGATCTGCGGCTGCTCAATCTCGTCGGGATGCCGGTTCCAGGCGCCATGCATGACATACTGGCGGATGGACCCATGGCCGAGGAGCGTCACGAAGTTGCAGTTCGTGCCAACTCCGGCAACCGCGTCGGCATAGCCGTCGAAGTCATGCCAATCGGGCCAGTCGCGCAGGTAGCGCTTGTACTGCTTGAGGCCGACGAGGCCGTTGCCGAGGTAGTAGTCGAGGATCTCCTTCTTGTGGCCCGGGACGATG
>CADBMC010000070.1 GCA_902795635.1 uncultured Coriobacteriaceae bacterium
CATGAACGTGACGCGCGGGGCGCGCGATGCCCCGGCAACGGGGAAATCGCCGCGACTGGTGCAGATTTTGTAAGGCCTGGCGCATCTGCCGAGAGAGACGGGGCTCCGTCGGCAGATGCGCCAGCCATGTGATTCATAATAGAATCTCCGTACTGACGTGCGGTTTGGCGTGCGCACGTCGCGCACGTCGGGCGCGCGCGTCGCCCGTCCGGCGGGCGGGCGTTTCCGTAGGGCGACATAGGGGGTTGCGCACAGGCGCATGGACGTAGCCATAAGCATCGTCGTCACGTTCCTGCTCACGTTGGCAAACGGGTACTTCTCGGCGTCTGAGCTGGCCGTCGTCTCTGCCAAGCGGGCGATTCTCGAGCCCGAGGCCGACGAGGGGGACAAGCGCTCCCGGGCCGTGCTCAACCTCACGCAGGACTCCTCGGAGTTCCTTGCCACCATCCAGGTGGCCATCACGCTCGTCGGGTTCGCCTCCTCGGCGTTCGCCGCCACGAGCCTCTCCGACCCGCTGGCCATCTGGTTCGTGAGCCTCGGCATGGCACGCGGGCTCGCCGCCGTCCTGGCGCCCGTCCTCATCACCCTCATCGTGAGCTACCTGTCCATCGTCGTCGGCGAGCTCGTGCCCAAGCGCATCGCGCTGGCCGACCCGGAGGGCGTGGCCAAGTCCGTCTCCGGCGTGGTGCGCGGCTTCATGCACGTCGCGAAGCCGCTCGTGTGGCTCACGTCAGCCTCGGCCGACGGCCTCGCCTCGCTCATCGGCATCAAGTCCGCCGACGAGCACGAGAGCGCGACGGAAGAGGAGATCAAGTACATGGTCACCGACGCCGACGAGCTCTCCGACGAGGAGAAGTCGATGATCCACGAGGTCATCGACATGGGCGACACGAGCGCCCGCGAGGTCATGGTGCCGCGCGTGGACGTTACCTTCGCCGAGGACGTGGACACCTGCTCCGAGGTGCTCGCCCTCATGCAGAAGACGGGCTACTCGCGCATACCCGTCTATCACGACGACCCCGACACAATCGTGGGCATCGCCTACATCAAGGACCTCATCGACCCCATCGTGAACAAGGGCGCGGGCGCCGAGCCCATCCGCAGCTTCGTGCGCGTGCCCGACTTCGTGCCCGACACCAAGGACGTCATCCCGCTGCTCTCCGAGATGCAGTCGAGCCACGACCAGATCGTGATCGTGGTGGACGAGTACGGCGGCACGGCGGGCATCATCACGATCGAGGACATCGTCGAGGAGATCGTGGGCGAGATCGAGGACGAGTTCGATCCCGACAACAAGTACCTCACGCAGCTCGGGCCGCGCGACTGGCTGGTGGACGGCCGGTTCCCGCTGGACGACGCGATGGAGCTGGGCTGGCCGGTCACCGACTCGGAGGAGTTCGAGACAATCGCAGGGTTCGTCCTGGACCTTGCGGACTCTCTTCCCGAGCCCGGGGATGTGTTCGAGGTGGATGGGTATTCATTCCGGGTGCAGTCCGTCCGCGGCAGGCGCATCGCGCTGCTTCGGGTGACGGCGCCAGAGCCCCAGAAGGAAGACGATGAGGCGTCCGACGAGGATGCCGAGGCGGGAGACGAGTAGCCGATGGCCGAGCACGAGTACACACGTAACGAGTTCATGAAGGGGTTCGCGGAGGGCTACTTCGAGACCTCCGACGGGGTGCGCCTTCGCTATCTGCACGGCGGCCAGGACATGGCCGGCAAGGGTCTGCCCCTGCTCATGCTGCCCGGTTGGGGATCGACGGCGGACGTCTTCTCGCTGAACGCCCCCGCGTTCGCGCGCGAGCACGAGCTCTACATCATCGAGTGGCGCGGCTACGGCTTCTCCGAGTGCCCCGACCACGGCGCGCGCGTCTCGCGCCTGGCCGCCGACCTCGACAACTTCATCGACTACCTGGGGCTCGAGCGCTTCGACATCCTGGGCTGGTCCATGGGCGCGAGCGTGATCTGGAGCTACTGCGACCTCTTCGGCCAACGCCGCATCAACCGTGCCATCTTCGTGGACTCCCCGCCGCGCCCGGTGGCGAACCCGAAGGACTCGCCCGAGAAGATCCTGAGCTACGGCGGGCGCGAGATGAACCTCATGGAGGTCTACAACAACATGCGCGCCGATTTCAAGTCGGCCCTCTACGACATCTTCCCGCACACGCACGACACCTTCACCGACGAGCAGCTGAGGTCCGCGCCGGACGACTACTACGAGCTCATGAAGCACTTCCCGGCAGACCCGCCCACCAACGAGGACATCGAGTTCTTCCTGGGCAGGCTGGCCATCAACCAGCTCTCCGGCGACTGGCGCGACATCTTCCACACCCTTACGATGCCCGTGCTGCTGTTCACCGGAGACGTGAGCCACGCGACGACGCCCGAGTGCGGCCGCTGGATGAGCGAGCAGATGCCCGACTGCACCTGGGTGAGGATATCCGCCGAGCAGCTGGGCGACCATCGCCTGATGCAGCGTGCCTACCGCACGTTCGACGAGGACGTCATGGCGTTCCTGCGCGGCGAGACGGTGCCCGGCGCCGAGCCCAAGGCGCACGCTGCAGCCGCGACTCCCGCGCCTGCGCCGGCAGCGACGCCTGCCGCGACGCCTGCGCCTGCGAGCGGGGCATCCGGTGCCGAGGCCGAGGCCAGCGCCGCCGCGCCTGCCGCCGCGGCCGCCGAGGACGC
>CADBMC010000071.1 GCA_902795635.1 uncultured Coriobacteriaceae bacterium
CCCTCCTCCCCTCCCGCGCGCCATCGCGAGCACCGTGCCGACTGCGCAGCATCGTCGGATCCGCATGCGCCCGCCGTCGCCAGGCAACGCCACGGCGTCATCATCCACATCTCATGTGCACGGGCATCTACCTACATCGGCATCCCTCGCAGGAGGAAACGTCCCAAAACGGCGAACCAGTCGCTTTAGCAATATCCGGCCAGCTAGAACGCAAAATCTTACGTAAACTAAAGAAACCGCAGGCAGACACTAATATCTTACGTTATGGGAAGCCTCTCGCCGACCGTCGAATACAGTCTTCTCAAGAGGTTCGCATGCTCCTGAGATGGGTAGACTGAACCCAGACGCAGGCCCACAGCGGGCGCACATCCCCTAAGGAGGAACCATGGCAGAAGTCGACATCAAGCAGAAGGTCCAGGAGGCTCTCGACGCTCATCCGGAGCTCGTCGAGAAGGTCAAGAACGCACCGGCCGAGGCCGCCCAGGCCATCAAGGACATCACCGGGCTCGAGCTGAACGCGAGCGATCTGGACAAGGTGAAGGCGGCCTTCGCGGACTTCGCCGGAGACGACGGTCTCGATCTCGGCGACTTCCAGCGCGCCGCCGAGTCGCTCTTCGCGAAGGGCAAGGAGGCCGCCGCGAACGTTGACGTCGATCAGCTCAAGGCCGACGCTTCCGACGCCCTCGGCAAGGGCGCCGAAGTTGCCAACGATCTTCTCGGCAAGGGCAAGGAGTTCCTCGACGGATTCCTCGGCGGCGACAAGCCGGCGGAGTAGCGCTCCCCCATCGCACCCACTCGCACGACCAACGGGCTCCGGCACATTCGCCGGGGCCCGCCTCTTTTGTCTCGCGCGGACCGAATCGGGCCTCACGCGAGCCGCTCGCTCCGCGCAATCCACCACTCGCGCCCGGCGCCGTGTCACTCCCCAGCCCGACATAATCCGGTGTCGCGATTATCACTTTCGCCATTCGCCAAATAGGATGTTTCCGGCCTCCCGCGCGGTGATAGTATTTGCCTTCACCATGAGGCTTGTCTTATCGCACCATACGGCACTCGAGTTCTGGCTCTCGAGCCTCTCCCTCTACAAGTCAGAGTTCGAGAACGCCCATGTTGCGATTTCCCCTGTCGAGCTCACCCGCAACCAACTTCACTCGCTGCGCGCGTCGTTCAGGCGCTCGACTGGAGTTCGCCGCACGCTTGACCTCCTCGTTGGTTCGGCAATAGAGCGGACGAGGCTGCCCTCGTCAAAGTTCCACGTTTGGAACGAAGGGCACTTCCCCGAGGGCGCCATTGTGCCCCTTGGCAACGGGTTGCACGTTGTATCCCCGGAACTCTGCTATTTGCAGATGGCCCGCACGCACTCCGGCCTCGAGCTCGCGCGCATAGGCACCGACCTCTGCTCGCTTTACGCATACCCCTACAACCTCTGGGCAGGCGATTTGCTGGAGCGGAAGCCCATCACCTCGAGGAATGCAATTCTAGACTTCCTCGATACGCACGCCGCGGGGTTGGCAGGCGCAAAAGAGGCGCGGCGCTGCGCGGGCCACATCATCGAGCGAACGCGATCGCCCCGCGAGTCGACGCTGTCCTGCCTTCTCAGCGCACCAGCTCGGATGGGCGGCCAGGCTCTCGCCGGGATGGAGGCAAACGCCGAGATTCCGCTTAGTGCGGAGGGAGCGAAGCTCACGACGAGGAAGTACCTGGAGGTAGATCTGTACTGGCCGGAGAAGCGCTTGGGCGTGGAGTACAACAGCCATCTGCACGATACGAACGAAGCTGCATATCGTGATTTGGAGAAGATAACCACCTTGAATGCCATGGGAACGACGATTGTTCCCCTGAACACCGAGCACATGAACAACTACGAGAGCTTTCAGGTGGTCGTTAGGGCGCTACGCAGGCAGATGGGCCTTCGCGACCAGGAGACTGCGCGGATGGACCAAGCGCGACGACAGGCACACGCAAGACTCCTCGAATCTGAGCGTCGCCTGGGCTCGCTGCCCTCGCTCACCGACCAGGCATGGTGGCAGGTGCTGCTCCCGACAGTGGAAATTGGCTCCTAGCGCACCCTCGCTGCTACAGAATTGCGATTCTGCGACATTTTTTGGCCTCCAGCCGAGTAGCGCATGACAAATGCCCAGGAAAGAATGGCGCACTCCCCGCCCAGACGGCAAATAATGTCGCAGAATCGCAATTCTGTAGCAGATTGGCCCGCCGAATGCTGTTATGAGGGGCAGATTGCGCTACGCGACGTGCACATGGCCGTGCTCGTCCACGCTCACGCGACCCTCGGCCAGCCACTGGATGACCTCGGGATACAGCTCGTGCTCCACGGCGTGGATGCGCTCCTCGAGCTGCTCGACGGTCATGCCCTCCTCGATTGCCACCGCACGCTGGGCGATGATCGGTCCGCAATCGTAGCGGTCGTCGGCGAAGTGCACCGTGATGCCCGTGAGCTTCACGCCGTAGTCGAACGCCTCCTGGATGCCATGCGCGCCCTTGAAGCTGGGCAGCAGCGCAGGATGCAGGTTCACCACGCGGTTCGGGAAGGCGCGCAGGATGGGGTCGTGCACCATACGCATGTAGCCGGCCATGATGACGTAGTCCACCTCGCGGGCGGCAAGCGTGCTGGCAATGACCTCGTCGGCTGTGAA
>CADBMC010000072.1 GCA_902795635.1 uncultured Coriobacteriaceae bacterium
AGCACGCCGGTGTCGCAGCCGGGGCGCACGGGCAGCCAGATGTCGGCCTTGGCCGCGTCGGGGCTGAAGTGCGGGTCGACGACGATGGTCTTGACGCCGGCGGCCTTTATCTCGGCCATGCCGCGGCCGGACTCGGCGGTCTGGGAGACGCTGGGCTGGGCGGCCCAGAGCACGACGACCTCGGACTTGTTGTCCTCGCCCGGGCGGAAGATCTCCTGGACGGCGTTGTCGGCGATGGACTGGTCGGCGCCGCCGTACATATAGTTGGCCATAGCCATACGGGGCAGGTAGCACTGGGCGCAGCCGGGCTCGAAGACCGTGGGCGAGCCGAGGGCCATGTTAATGGTCATTGCCTCGATGAACGAGTAGGCGCCGCCGCCGCCGACTGCGCTGAAGAACGAGTAGGGGCCGTACTTGTCGATGGCGCCGGTGATCTGTTCGGCCGCGAGCTGCAGCGCCTCGTCCCAGCTGATGATCTCCCAGTCGTTGGTGCCGCGCTCGCCCACGCGCTTGATGGGGTGCAGCACGCGGCGGGGGCTGTACATGGTGTGCAGCTGGTTGAGGCCCTTGATGCACATGGAGCCGCGGCTCACGGGGCCGTCGGGGTCGCCCTCGAGCTTGGTGACCACGCCGTTGACGATCGTGGCGTAGGCCGGGCACATCTGGATGCAGCCGTGGCAGGAGGTCTTGACCTTCTTGACCTCGTCACCCTCGGCGGCCCAAGCGGCGTCCGCCTCGACGAGCGAGTCGGACATCGCGACGCCCATGGCGGCGGCGGCGCCGGCCAGGGCCGACATCTTCACAAAGCTTCGACGAGATAGTTTAGTATCCACTGCTTTCCTTCCTCCCTAACTCTGCGTTGCCTTGCACGTGCTATCTAACCGGCGAGCCCGTCCAGGACATCCCTCCCCTCCGATGTGAGGACCCACCCGTTATCCCAGACTATGAGGCCAGCCCGCTCGAGGCGGTCGACGAAGACGCTGGCCTGTATCTTCTGACGGCAGCCGTCGTTGGGGTTGATGCGCCACATCACCTCGCGGCCGTCGAGCAGGTTCTTGACGGCGTCGTAGGTGCGCGGCTCGTCGTCGATGAAGCCGAGCAGCTCGATGTAGGTCTCCTTGCGCTCGGGCTCCCTCTCGAAGAGCTTCTCGGCGCGGCTCTGCGCGGAGCTCTCCTCCAGCAGCGCGTCGCCCAGCTCGGTGGTCTGGTAGGCCTGCGTGGCCACGAGGTCGTCGATCTGGTCCTCGGTGAGGCCCTCGAACTGCTCGGGGGTCACGATCTCCCCCTCGGCGTCCAGGTCGAACTCCTCCAGGCCGCCCGCGCGCACCAGCACCTGGATGAGGCTGTGCTGGTTGAGCGTCGCATGCCTGAACTCGGGGTAGGACGCGATCTCGTCCTCCACCTCCGCAAGCGCATGGCGCGCCTGGCAGTAGCGCAGGATCTTGTAGTTGATCTCGCGGTGCAGGGGATGGCGCACGGCTTCGCGCTCGAGCTTCTTCAGGCGCTCCTCGAAGGGCATCTCGTCCGCCGGCTCCTCGGCGGGCGCCTTGGAGACGTCGGTGAGCTCGGCGACCCTCTGCGCCTCGAGCTCCTCCGCGCGGGCCTCGTCGACGTCCTGCTCCATTGCGGTTTCCATGCGCGCGTCCATCTCTTCCTCGCCCATTTTCGGCACTCCCCTCGCATTCAAGGTTTGGATGGGCAATAGTTATGCGCAAGGCGTGTAAAGGCGCAATCTCAGAGGTGCATTAATGCAAAGCGTTTAGGCGTCTTACCTGGGATTGTTTAGTTTAGCGCCTCTCAATTTCTTTTTGTTATGCTAAGCATACTTTATTTGAAATCCGACCTTATTCGTCGTGTTACGCAGGCAGGCGCTCTCTCTTTCTTTCTTTTATTAGCCATGGAATACTTATGAAGCTAGGATTGACCACCCGATTCCGTTGACTATTGCGAGCGATCTGGAGTCGACGGGCGCGAACTTGCGGCATCAACTAGAACCAGCTTCTGCCATCATTTCTTGCCCATTCTGAGGCGAAAAACGATGGTAGAAGCTGGTTCCATTCGAGTAGGCGTGCTCTGCCCGCCCTTACTCGTGCGCCGCCCCTGCTCCGTGCACCTTGCCGCACACAGGGCATACCGTGGACTGCGCAGCCTCGCGCTCCTCGCGCTCGTACTCCTTGGCCAGATACTCGTCGCGGTCGGGCGCGAATGACTGCATCGCGGCTATCGTGCGGTCAAAGAGGTCATCGAGCTCCCAGCCAAGGCGCGCCGCCCCGTCGGCGATCACCTCGCGCGAGCACCCTGCAGCGAAGCGCTTGTCCTTGAACTTCTTCTTGAGCGACTTGACCTCGAGGTCCATGACGCTCTTCGAGGGACGCATGAGCACGGCGGCGCCGATAAGCCCCGTGAGCTCGTCCACCGCGTAGAGCACCTTCTCCATGAGCAGCTCCGGCTGAGGCGTGCCGGCGTTCTCGCAGTTGTGCGACTGGATGGCGTGCACCAGCTCGTCGGTGCCGCCCGCGGCGCGCAGCCAGGGCTCGGCCGCCAAGGTGTGGGTCGCAGGCTCGGGATACTCCTCCCAGTCAAGGTCGTGGAGCAGCCCCACCACATACCAGAACTCGCGGTTGAGC